>JAWOHJ010000034.1:0-12732 GCA_046485225.1 Lutibacter sp.
GAACATTTTTGGCCTTGGTATTCAAAAGCGCCTCTTGCAATTGCCGTAGCAACTTCTTGCGCATTTGATGTTGGATGTGCCCAGATAAAATCTTTTCCTCCGGTTTCTCCAACAATGCGAGGATATGATTTATAATTGCCTACATTTTTTCCGATGGTTTCCCAGAAACTGTTAAATACCGGCGTGGAACCTGTAAAGTGAACGCCTGCAAAATCGCGGCTGTTCAATAAAACATCTGTAATCATCGCCGAATTTCCGGTAACCATATTGATAACGCCATCAGGCAAACCTGCAGCTTTAAACAATTCCATAATTACCTGTGCAGAATAAATTTGGGAACTTGCCGGTTTCCAAATAACCACATTTCCCATCAACGCAGGAGCCGAAGGCAAATTCCCTGCAATTGCGGTAAAGTTAAAAGGCGTAATGGCATATACAAATCCTTCCAACGCACGATATTCCATACGATTCCAGATTCCAGCAGAAGATGCCGGCTGATTGTTGTAAATCTCCGTCATAAATTGCACGTTAAAACGCAAAAAGTCAATCAATTCACAAGCGGAATCAATTTCTGCCTGAAAAGCATTTTTTGATTGTGCAATCATGGTGGCCGCATTCATTTTGTAACGAAACGGCCCAGCCAATAAATCGGCAGCTTTTAAGAAAATGGCGGCTCTGTGTTCCCAGCTTGTAGCAGCCCACTTCACACGTGCTTCCGCAGCTTTTTTAACAGCCATTTCAATATGTTCCTTTTCTGCAACATGGTATTTTCCTACACAGTGTTTATGGTCATGAGGCGGATGAATATCAACCGTATTTCCTGTTCTGTATTCTTTCCCGCCAATATAAAAAGGAATGTCAATTTGCTCATTGAACATTTTTTTATACGTATCTAATAACGCTTTGCGTTCTGGAGTTCCCGGAGCGTATGAATTTATAGGTTCATTAATTGCTTTTGGTACATTGTAAAATCCTGAAGCCATGGTATATGTTTTTTAAGGTTTTTTAATTTAAATTTGTTTTGCAAAGTTACAAAAATGAATTTACTTTATATATTGAGGCCTAATACTCAATAATCCAATTTTAATACCATGTGCACTGTTACTTTTTTGCCTTTAGGAAATACCGATTTCATACTGACTTCCAACCGTGATGAGCAAAGGTTAAGAGCAACGTTGCCTCCAAAAATTTATGAAGATGATGGCGTTGAATTGCTATATCCGAAGGACAAAGTTGCGGGAGGAACCTGGATTGGCACAAGTTCGAAAAAAAGGTTAGTTTGCGTGTTAAACGGCGGTTTTATTAAGCACAAAAGAAAGGAAAATTACCCCAAAAGCCGTGGATTGATTGCCAAAGAACTGTTGAAAGAAAATAGCATGCAGCCGTATCTTGATAACCTAGATTTGTTGGATGTTGAACCTTTTACCATGATTATTTTAGACTGGAATAACAACGAATTAAATTTGGTTGAAGTGGTTTGGGATGAACACGAAAAGCATATCACAACACACAAAAACGAACCCAAAATTTGGTCTTCATCGACTTTATACACTGATGAAATTAAGGAATTACGAAACACCTGGTTTCAACAATGGTTGCGTGAAAATGAATTCACTTCCGAAGCGATTTTGAAATTTCATCATTCGGAAATTGGCGATAAAGAACAATCCATTTTAATGAAACGGATTCATGTTGAAACGGTGAGCATTACTTCAGTAAAAAAAATGGAAAATACTATTGAAATGGTGTACGAAGATGTTGTGTATTCCACAAAAACTTCCGTTAATTTTAACCGATTATAAAAGAAAGCATTGCAACGATGGTAACTCCAACTATCGCCAAAAACATATAAAAACTGTTTAATATCAAAAATTTTAGAGTTGTTCTAAAATGTCCTTGTCCGTAAAAATAGCGCAATGCTTTGTATAAATAAATAAGAAATAAGAGCACAAAAATCCAAGAAGCATTTTCCATTTTAAAGACCAGATTCAGCAAATAGAAAATGATAATCAACAGAAAAAAGACCGTTTGCGTATTAAAAACAAAGACCAAATGTTCCATATATGTGTATTTTTTTCTAAAGCACAGCCATTTTAAAAAGAGCGTAAAAACCGGCAGAAAAACGAACAGGGAAATGGAAATATAGGAAGTGAATTTTTTGAATAAATGTTGAACGCCATCTTCCGTATTCAATTGTGCGATGTTGGCTTCGGCTTTTCTAACCTGCTGGAAATAAAAAGTGTTCCAAAATGTTTTTTGATAACCCAAACTGTCTAATGCCTGCTCATTGGTGTATGCAGGAAATTTTTTGTGGAAGTTATCAAAGTCGGCCAATTTATTAAAAAATCCAATGTTGGCTTCCCTTTTTGTTTTAATGGCATATTTATATTCAGTTTTTAAGGAATCCGAATCATTTTCATAAAAAGTAAAAGCATTTTCCAAATCGGCAATCACTTTGGTGTTGGCAGAATCGTTTTGCTGCGCATTCTCAAGTCTGCTTTTTAGGCTTGCTTTGATAGAATCTCGCTGTTGCGGATTCAATTTTGAAAGGGAATCCAAAGTGTTTTTAGTTGTTGTAATGTTATTTACCGGTTTTTTAATGCTGTCAAACTTCATTGAAATCCCCAATATCAAAAAGAAAATGATGGAAACATGCAAGTATAATTGAAACGGATTTACGTATTTGGCTCGTTTTCCCAGAATGTATTCTTTGGCAACTTTTCCCGGTTTAATGAGCAACGGAATAAAGGTGGCCCAAAATTGAGAGTCGTAAGATAAAAATCCCGAGACGAGCTTATTCAGATAATTCCCGATACTTAATTTGCATGTGGTGTTTTTTTGTCCGCAATACGAACAAAAATTTTCATTCTGCAACAATGGCATACCGCAATTTAAACACTCCAATCCTTTAACTTGCTTATGACGAAACCGTTGAAGCTGAAATTTCATAAAGCCTAGTTATGAATACTTGAAACCATCAATTGAAAAGTGGGAATATAAACTTTAAAAGTGCTTGAATTTGTGAAGTTTACCATACTGTAAAAGCCTTTCATCGCACCAATGGGAGATGTTAAAAAGCAATTCGATTTATAAGTATATTTTTCCGCAGGTTTTAAGGTCGGTTTTTTGCCAACAACCCCAGATCCTTCTACATATTCAGTGTTATTTAAAGAGTCAAAAATAGTCCATTGACGCTCTAAAAGCTGCACGGTATCATTACTTTGATTTTCGATGGTAACCTCATAGCTAAAAGCAAAATACAGCCTGAAATTTCGATAGCTTGTGCCTTCAAAATTAGAAGTTACTGAAATTTTAATGCCATTTGTTACTTGTTGTACCATAGCTACTTACTTGTTTTTTTTAAAGTGTAAAGATACTAAAATTATCTTAATCTAATTAGTACTTAAAGTTAAGTGATTAAATTGACATAATAAAAAAATCATTTCTTTTTTACTGGTAATCATATAAAGTTGAAGACTAGCTAACTTTAGACGCTAAAAAAGCATTGTTTTAAATAGCATCACTTAATTGTTAATTTTTTCGGAATTGCCATAACCAACACCAATCACTTTTGTGTATCGGCTTCCAAACTTTTTATAGTACACCAAAACAGTGTAATCATTTTCGGTTTGATAAAAAGAGCCATCAATTTCGTGATTACTAATGGTCCCATTGGTTGCTTTGGTGATATACAGATAATTGTAAAATCCCTGTTTCAAAAGCAGTTTGGTTTCAAACAAACCCAAATATTCATTGTAATTTAGTTTGTTTGCCTCATTTAACTGCCAATTATTGAAATTTCCGCTAACGAAAATATCCTTTCCTTCAAAATTTTGCGAAGTTTTTAACGAAAAATACACCCAGCTGTAATCGGCATCCGTATTGTTATCTTCACCAGTTAATGTTCTGATCACAAAATTTCCATTGACATCAGGATACAAAGTATAGGGCTGGTTCCTTCTTTCTTCATCAGTAAATAAATAGGTGTGATACAAATCATCGCCCAATTCAACTTTGGCGATGTTTAAGGAGGAGTTTCTGATGGATTTGGAATCGAAATACAAAAATTCATTTCCGCCCCAAAAACTTGTTTCTTTATTGTACTTGTACAGCAATTGGTTGCCCCTAAAAAATTGCGGTTTTAAACCAGTAATGGCGTTTTGCCAATTGTTATTTTGAAGAATTACCGGAAAAATTTCTTCGCTAGGATTGTTAATAAGCAAATTTGGCGTATTGATGGTAAACTCAACCGATTGTTTGGTGTTAAAGAATGAAATATCCCTGCTTTTAAAAACAGCAACGCCAACGTTGACAGTGGGCTCATAAACCACAAAACGGCGTTTAAAAACCACTTCATCATCTTCACTTAAAACAGAAATTAAATAGTTTCCAGAAATTTTAAGTTTTGTGGTTTCATTTGGAATGGTTACACTGTAATTTGTATAAGGTTGCAAGGTGTTAAATGAATTTTCGTAGCCCCGAATTCTGTCCTCGGCAAAACCGTTTACAAATTCAGACTGCGACAAATCAGACTTTTTCCAGTCCATGTCACAATGTTCAATTTTGTAGGAATAGGTGTGCTCATCAGCATTTAAATCGTCAAAAGTCAATTGTAATTTTTCGCCAAGCTGAACAATAGGCGCATAGGAATTTATGGCCATCGGTTTTAATATGATGGTTTTAATATGACTGGCATCAATGCCATCTGTTTGAGAAAATCCAAGTTGAAAAGCACATAAAAAACAAAAAAATATAAAATTATTCTTAAACATAAAGTTAAATTTTAGATTGCAGGTTTTAATTAATTCACAATGTAAATATATTGCTAAAATTACGAAAACCATGCCACAGTGACCGTGAACAAATTTTTATACTAAAATATGATAAAAAACATAAAATACTAAAGGATATATTGTATTTTTGCTCCGTTTTTTATAGACTATTAAATAAACTTAAGATATATGTCAAAGGACATTCATATTAAAAAAGGTCTAGATATTAAGCTAAAAGGTGAAGCCGAAAAATTTACCGAAAATGCAATAGCTAGTGATGTTTACACATTGATACCTGAAGATTTCCACAGTATAATTCCTAAATTATCCGTAAAAATTGGCGCACAGTTAAAAGCTGGGGAGGCCGTATTTTATAACAAAGCCGATGAGGAAATGAAATTTCCGTCTCCGGTTAGCGGTGAAGTTTGCGACATTATACGCGGTGAAAAAAGAAAAATTTTGGCCATTAAAATTAAAGCCGATTCTCAACAACAATTTTACGATTTTGGCGCGAAAGAACCAAAAGCGATGAATGCTGATGAGATTAAAAGTCATTTATTGGCTTCTGGTTGTTGGACTTTTATAAAACAAAGACCTTATGATGTGATTGCTAAGACTGCAAATACACCGAAAGCAATTTTTGTTTCTGCTTACGCCAGTGCGCCTTTAGCCCCAGATTACGATTATGTTTTGGCAGGTAAAGAAAAAGAATTGCAGGCAGCAATTACTGCTTTAAGCAAGTTAACTACCGGAGAAGTTCATGTTTCCATAGGAAAAAAAGCAAATTCACCCTTTGCAGGATTGGACAATGTGATTTTACATAAAGTTTCGGGGCCGCATCCTTCTGGAAATGTTGGGACTCAAATTAATAAAATTAGCCCAATAAATAAAGGAGAAACTGTTTGGACGATAAATCCTCAGGATTTGGTGATTATTGGCGAATTGCTGTTAACTGGTAAATTTAATGCCGAGCGTATTGTTGCTTTGGCGGGTACTTCTGTTGAAGCACCTAAATATTACAAAACAAAAATTGGTTCAACCATTACCTCTTTAGTTCACGGAAAATTAAAAGGAAATAACAACAGAATTATCAGCGGCAACGTTTTAACGGGAAAAGCCAAAAACCTAAAAGAGAATTTAGGGTATTATGACAATATTATTACCGTAATCCCTGAAGGAAACGATTATGAATTGTTTGGATGGTCCTTGCCTGTGTTCAATAAAATATCTACCTCAAGAGCCTTGACTTTTTCGTGGTTATTGCCAAATAAAAAGTTCGATTTAAACACCAACACAAATGGTGAACACAGAGCCTTTGTGGTTACTGGAGCTTATGAAGAAGTTTTTCCGTTAGATATTTATCCCATGCAAATTTTAAAATCTTGTCTGTATAAGGATTTGGATGAAATGGAACAATTGGGTATGTATGAAGTGGCGCCGGAAGATTTTGCCTTAACAGAATTTATTTGTGTTTCTAAACAACCACATCAAGAAATTATTAGAAAAGGTTTAGACTTAATGTTAAAAGAAATAGGATAAGGTTATGGGATTAAAAGAAAAACTACATGCTATCAAAGAAAATGGAAAGGGGAAAAAGTGGTTGCCTGCTTTTGAAGCTCTTCATACTTTTTTATACACACCTAATGAAACCACACACTCAGGCGGACACATAAAAGGAGCCGATGATTTGAAAAGGACAATGTCGATGGTGGTGTTGGCAATGATACCTTGTTTGATATTTGGAATGTTCAATACCGGTTATCAACACTTTAATGCTTTTGGCACACCTGTAGAATTTTTATCTATGGATGCGTTTTGGTATGGCTTCTTAAAAATACTGCCTCTTGTGGTTGTTTCTTATGCTGTTGGACTTGGAATTGAAGTTCTTTTCGCAATAATAAAAGGACACGAAGTTGAAGAAGGCTATTTTGTAACCGGAATGTTGGTTCCATTAATTGTACCTGTAGATACGCCACTTTGGATGCTCGCTTTAGCTGTAGCCTTTGGTGTTGTGATTGGAAAGGAAATATTTGGGGGAACCGGAATGAATATTTTAAATCCGGCTTTAACCATACGTGCATTTTTATTCTTTGCCTATCCAACTTGGATGAGCGGTGATAAAGTTTGGGTTGGCGGCGCTGTTGAAAGAGCCAATGAAATGGCTGCAGGCGCAGATGTTGCTGCGGTATCAGGTGAAACAATTTTAGGAAGTCTGGCTCAAGGCAAAGAAGTTGCTTATTCACTTTATGATATGTTTTTTGGGTTTATTCCCGGTTCAGTGGGGGAAACTTCAACATTGTTAATTTTATTAGCGGGAATATTCTTAATTTTTACAAAAATAGCAAGCTGGAGAATCATGCTCTCGTCAGTACTTGGCGCCTTGGTTATGGGGCTAATGTTTAATGGCGTTGTTACCGCTGGCTGGATTACAGAGAGCAGCAAGTTTTATAGTTTAATGAGCACCGTATATTGGCATCATTTAATTATTGGAGGCTTTGCTTTTGGTGTAGTGTTTATGGCAACAGATCCGGTAACCGGTTCTCAAACCAATAAAGGAAAATGGATTTACGGATTTCTGATTGGATTTATTTCAATTTTGATTAGGGTTTTCAATCCTGCATATCCGGAAGGGGTAATGTTGGCAATTTTATTAATGAACGTATTCGCACCAACCATTGACCATTATGTAGTTCAAGGCAATGTTAAAGAAAGATTAAAACGTTTAAAAGCAAAAACAGCATAACATGGCAAAGAATACTGATAGTAACTTATATACAATCCTTTTCGCATCAGGAATGGTGCTTATAGTAGGAACAATACTCGCTTTTTTGGCTTCGTCACTAAAAGAGAAAATTACTGAAAATAAACGTATCGAAAAACAGCAGAATATTTTATACGCTATGGGCATCAATGAAAATGGTGAAACAAGCGTTGAATTTGTTTCAAAAAATATTGTGGGCGCTGAATTTTCAAAATACATCACCAAACAAATGGTCATTACAGGCACTGAAGCAGTTGAAGATCCAAATGCCTACTTAATTGATATTAAAAAAGAAGCGGAAGAAGCGAAAAATCCTAACTACAAAAGAAGATTGCCTTTGTTTTTTGGTGAAAAAGACGGAGTAACATTATACATCGTTCCGGTAAGAGGGAAAGGTTTGTGGGATGCTATTTGGGGTTATGTAGCTTTAGATGACCAGTTGGTTGTGCAAGGCGTGTATTTTGACCATGCGGCAGAAACACCCGGATTGGGAACAAATATAAAAGAACGCTTTTTTATGGACGATTTTAAAGGAGAGCATATTTTAGACGGTGACACTTTTAAAGGAATTACTGCGACAAAAGGAAATGCAGATCCTAAAAATCTTGATAAAACCGATTTCCAGGTAGATGCAATAGCCGGAGCAACAATTACAGGTGACGGAATATCCGCTATGCTTAAAAAAGATTTAAAGATGTATATGCCTTACTTAAAAACATTAAAGCAATAATTTATGGGACTTTTATCAAAAAAAGATACAAAATTAATAACCGATCCCTTGGCGGATAACAATCCAATAACCATTCAGGTTTTAGGTATTTGTTCTGCTTTGGCAATTACAGCAGAGCTAAAAGCGTCTATTGTGATGGCAATATCTGTAATATTTGTAATGGCAATTGGGAATGTTGTCATTTCATTAATCAGAAATATCATTCCTTCAAAAATTAGAATTATTGTACAACTTATTGTTGTTGCAACATTGGTAATTATTGTTGACCAAGTTTTAAAAGCTTTTGCTTACGAATTAAGTAAAACCTTATCGGTATTTGTTGGGTTAATTATTACAAACTGTATCATAATGGGGCGTTTTGAAGCATTTGCTTTGGCCAATGGACCTTGGAGATCATTTTTAGACGGAATAGGAAACTCAGCCGGATATGGAATTATATTAATCATTGTCGGTTTTTTTAGAGAATTATTGGGGTCAGGAACATTATTAGGTATTAGAGTTCTAGGGGATCCTATTGAGAAAACAGGGGCTTATGCATACGGGTATGAAAACAACGGATTTATGCTGTTGGCGCCAATGGCATTAATCACCATAGGAATTATCATTTGGGTACAACGTTCAAGAAATACAGCATTAATCGAACACAATTAAAATTAGTTGGCAGCAATCAATCTCAGTAAGCAAAATTATTGAAATCTGATCCCGATAGCTATCGGGACTAAAATCTGAAAAATATGGAACATATAGAATTATTTTTTAAGGCAATATTTATAGACAATATGGTTTTTGCAACATTCTTGGGGATGTGCTCTTATCTTGCCGTATCTAAAAAAGTAGCCACCGCAGTTGGATTAGGAGCGGCCGTTATATTTGTAATGGCAATAACGGTTCCTTTAAACTGGTTATTAGACGTTTACTTATTAAAAGATGGCGCTTTGGCGTGGCTGGGTCCAGAATACGCACAATACGATTTAAGCTTCTTATCTTTTATTATGTTTATTGCAACCATTGCGACAATGGTACAATTGGTTGAAATCATTGTTGAGAAATTTTCTCCTGCATTGTACAATTCCTTGGGTATATTTTTGCCATTAATAGCGGTAAACTGTGCTATTTTAGGAGGCTCATTGTTTATGCAATCGCGTGAAATTCAAACATTGGGTTTGGCTTTTAATTATGGTGTCAGCTCAGGAATTGGTTGGTTTTTGGCCATTTTGGCTATCGCTGCAATTCGTGAAAAAATTAGATATTCAAACGTTCCGCCACCTTTAAGAGGATTGGGAATTACTTTTATTATCACAGGTTTAATGGCCATAGGTTTTATGAGTTTTGGAGGAATGCTAACTGGTGGTGATGAAGAAGAAGTGCCGACAGAGCAAACAGCTATTGTTAAGCAGGTTGAAATAAAAAAAGACGCTATTGATTTAGCTAAGAACGAAACAGAAATCACAGAATAATGATCATATTAGCAACAAATACAGTCGGCACAATTTTAGCAACAGTAGTGGCTTTTTTAGTAATAACACTATTATTGGTTGCGGTATTATTGTTTGTAAAACAAAAATTATCGCCTTCGGGACCCGTAAAAATTAGAATTAACGGCGGAAAGGAAATTGAAGTTTCTTCGGGAGCATCCTTATTGACAACCTTGGCAAATGAGAAAATATTTCTGCCTTCTGCCTGCGGTGGCGGCGGAACTTGTATTCAATGCGAATGCCACGTGCATTCAGGCGGCGGAGAAGCTTTACCAACAGAAACTCCTCATTTTAACAGAAAAGAATTAAAAGACGGTATTCGTTTGGCTTGCCAAGTAAAGGTAAAACAGAATATGGATATCAGCATTCCTGAAGAGGTGTTCGGTATTAAAAAATTTAACGGAACCGTTGTAAGAAATTATAATGTGGCGTCTTTCATTAAAGAATTCGTTGTTGAAATTCCGGAAGATATGGGTTACAAAGCAGGTGGTTATATTCAAATTGAGATTCCTCCCTGCGAAATCAGTTTTTCAGAAATTGATATTACAGCGCATCCTGAAGAACATGATTCGCCTGACAAATTTAAAGAAGAATGGGATAAATTTGCTTTATGGCCTTTAAAAATGGTGAATAAAGAAACTGTTGAGCGCGCCTACTCTATGGCTTCATTTCCTGCTGAAGGAAAAGAAATTATGTTGAATGTGCGTATCGCCACGCCCCCTTTTGACAGGGCAAAAAATGGATGGATGAATGTAAACCCGGGTATTGCCTCCACTTATATTTTCTCACGTAAAGCTGGTGATAAAGTAATTATTTCCGGACCTTATGGAGAATTCTTTATCAATGAATCTGATTCTGAAATGTTATATGTAGGCGGTGGTGCAGGAATGGCGCCAATGCGTTCTCATTTATACCACCTTTTCAAAACCTTAAAAACAGGTAGAAAAGTGACTTATTGGTATGGAGGAAGATCAAAACGTGAATTGTTTTACACTGATCACTTCCGTAAATTAGAACAGGAATTTCCTAATTTTAAGTTTTATTTGGTACTGTCTGAACCTTTACCGGTTGACAATTGGGTAAACAAAAAAGATATAAACGACACTGAAGGGGACGGATTTACAGGTTTTGTGCACAATGCCGTAATCAATGAATATTTATCAAAACACGAATCTCCAGAAGATCTTGAACTTTATTTCTGCGGACCACCGTTGATGAACCAGGCAGTTCAAAAAATGGGTGAAGACTTTGGTTTGGCTGATGAAAATATCAGATTTGACGACTTTGGAGGATAATCAACATCATTAAAAATAATAAAAAAATCCGATACCTTTGTGTCGGATTTTTTTTATAATACCTTTCAAAAAATGAGCAGACCACTTACAAAACAAGAATTACATAATTTAGCAATGAACATTGTTGGCAAAGACCTGGAATCGAAAGGTTATGAATTTATTGCCATAAACAGCCAATTAAAAAAGAACCCACAATTTGTTTGTGTTGATAAAAACAATGTTCGCTATTTTGTGGTGGTAAAAGTGGTAGGCATTTCTGATTACCACATTCCTTACGATGTTATTTGGATGGAAACCATCAAACTGCACGCACAAAAAAACGAAGCCAAGGTGCTGTTTGCAAATGTGGGATTGGGAAACGCTTCCAGTAATGACTTGGCGCCTTATTTAAACGAAGAATACCTGCTACAATATGAAGGTTTGCAGCTTTTGGATGTAGAATTAAACTAAATTACACCTAAAGTTAACTAAAAAAAAAGCACGCCAATGGCGTGCTTTTTACAATAAATCATATTAATTAATCAACCTTGCTTTCTAGTAATTTGAAAAACTGATCTAATTTAGGCATTAGAACAATACGTGTTCTTCTGTTTTTAGATCTTCCTTCAACCGTTGAATTGGTAGCTAAAGGCATATATTCACTTCTTCCTGCAGCAACCAAACGACTTGGTTCAATATTAAAGTCGTTTTGTAAAACCCTGATTACAGAAGTTGAACGTTTAACACTTAAATCCCAGTTATCTTTCATATCTGAAGTGCTGATAGGCATATTATCAGTATAACCTTCAACCATAACCTCCAATTCAGGTTGTGCTGCAATTACATCAGCAACTTTTTTCAACACGCGTTTTGCATCATTTGAAATAACGTGACTTCCACTTCTGAATAATAATCTGTCGGCAATAGAAATGTACACTACAGTTTTTTCCACATTTACTTGAATGTCTTCATCGCTAAAGCCATCTTTCAACACACTTTTTAATTTAAACCCTAAAGCCAAATTCATAGAATCTCTTTGGGTAATCGCTTTTTGGATGTATTGAATATACTCATCTTTTTTACCCATCTGTGTCAATGTTTCTTTGATGCTTTCTGAAGCAGATTTAGATAAAACAGTTAAGTTTTCAACATATTCCAATGTTTTTTCTTTGTCTTTTCTTAAATCTTCTACTTGTTGATTTAAAGCATTCAATCTACTTTCACTTTCAATTCTACATTTCATCAAATCAGCTTTGGTATCAACCAATTCTGAACTCGTTTTGTTGTAATTGTTTTCCAATTCCGTGTACTTCTTTTGAGAAACACATGAAGTTAAAAAAATAGATGCCATCAGCATCAAAATTCCGATTTTCTTCATAATTTATATGGTTTTTAATGTGTAACAAAAGTAAATAAAACAAAGTAATGTTCCTTAAATTATCCTTATTTTATGATATTTTTAAGAAAAATAAAACTTTATATTTACTGTTTAAATTCATTAATAATTCAATAACAATCAAAGTTATGAAAAATTGTCTCTTTATCTTAATTTTATTAGTGTTTTTCTCTTGTACTGAGACTAAAAACGACTTAAAAGTAATTGAAGGAAACGCCATAGGCACCACATTTACAGTGCGTTATTTAGATGCTGGCAGCAACAATTATGAATTTAAAATCGACAGCTTAATCGCGGCAATTAATAAATCAGCTTCTACTTATA
>JAWOHJ010000086.1:0-6151 GCA_046485225.1 Lutibacter sp.
AATTTCAGTAAAATTGGGAAAAGAAGTTGCCGAAAAAGAACCGATGATTGCCGTTTTACGCTGTCAGGGTAGTTGCGATGTACGTCCTAAAACCAGTGAGTTTCAAGGACCAAAATCGTGCGCTATTTCCGCGATGATTTATGGTGGAGAAACCGATTGCCAATATGGCTGTTTGGGTTATGGTGATTGCGTGGAAGTTTGCAAGTTCAATGCGATGTATGTGGATGAAGTATCGGGGATTCCGGTTATTATTTCTGAAAAATGCACTTCCTGCGGCGCCTGTGTTTCCGCTTGTCCGAAAGGAATCATTGAAATGCGGCCAAAAAATAAAAGGGATTTAAAAATATATGTAGGGTGTTTAAACGAAGATAAAGGCGGAATTGCCAAAAAAGCCTGTGCGCTTGCTTGTATTGGTTGCTCAAAATGCGAAGAAATTTGTCCGAAAGGCGCAGTTACCATGCATAACAATTTGGCTTACATAGATCCGGTATTTTGCACATTGTGCAGAAAATGCGTTGATATTTGTCCGACCCATTCCATTGTAGAAACCAATTTCCCTCCGAAAAAAGAAAAGATTGCGGAAAAAACGGAAGCAAAAATAATCCTTGAAAAATCAAAAATCGATGCTTAAAACATTTCCAAAAGGTGGCATTCATTTGGACGACAATAAATTATCGGCAGGACAGGAAATAAAGCGATTGCCGGTTCCTAAGGTAGTTTATGTGCCTGTTTCACAACACATCGGAATTCCTGCGGAAATCATTGTTGGTGTAAAAGACAAGGTTGAAATTGGCCAGATTATCGCAAAATCGGGCGGTTATATTTCATCCAATATTCATTCGCCAGTTGCAGGAACGGTTACCAAACTGGATAAAATTATTGACACCAGCGGTTATAAACAGCAGTGCGTTGTGATACGAACTGATGAAAAAAATATCACAAATTCCGAAGAAATCACCTATCCTTTAAAAACAGAAATCGATTTAAATCCGCAGGAAATTATCCGGCGAATTTCCGATTCTGGTATAGTAGGCTTGGGCGGCGCAACTTTTCCTTCACACGTGAAGATGGATTTAAAAGAAGATGAAAAAATTGAATACCTCCTTATCAACGGAATTGAATGTGAACCTTATTTAACAGCCGACCATCGATTAATGCTTGAAAAAGCCGAAGAAATTTTGGTTGGGATTGAGATAATATTGTTTGCCTTGCACATTAACAAGGCAATCATTGGCATTGAAAACAATAAAAAAGACGCTATTGAATTGTTTAAACAGTTGACTTTAAATAAAGAAAATATTCAGGTCGAGGCATTGGAAGTAAAATATCCGCAAGGCGGCGAAAAACAATTGATAAAAGCTTTGCTGAACAGGGAAGTTCCTAAAAACGGATTGCCCAAAAATGTTGGGGTTATTGTTCACAATGTGGGAACCATTTTTGCGATTTATGAGGCGGTGCAGCACAACAAACCTTTGATTGAACGCGTAGTGACAGTTACCGGAAAAAAGCTGCAAAATCCATCAAATTTTTGGGTGAAAATAGGAACGCCCATCAGCGATTTAATTAATGAAGTTGGCGGAATTGAAGAAGGTACAGGAAAAATAATCAATGGCGGACCAATGATGGGAAAAGCCATTAAAAATACAGAAGTCCCTGTCACCAAAGGAACTTCTGGAATATTGATGATTTCAGCAGCGGAAACTTCGAGAAAAGAAGTGAACAGTTGTTTAAGATGCGGAGAATGTATTGAAGTTTGTCCAATGGGACTGGAGCCTTTTTTACTGATGATTTATGCGGAAAAAGGATTGTTTGAAAGTGCTGTGAAGGAAGCTGTTTTAACGTGTGTTGAATGTGGCTCCTGCAGTTACGTCTGCCCGTCGAACCGGCCACTTTTGGAATATATCAGATACGGAAAAATCAATGCTATAAAACTGGCAACAGCAAAAAAATAAGATGGAAGCACAACCAATAATTGTCTCGGCATCACCGCATATTCATACAGACAGAACTTCAAAAAAATTGATGTATGATGTGGTTTTGGCATTGTTGCCCGCGTTCTTTGTATCCATCTTTGTTTTTGGAATTAACGCTTTAATTGTGACATCCGTGGCAATAATTTCGTGCTTGTTATTTGAATATTTAATTCAAAAATATTTGTTGAAAACGGCGGTTACCATTGGTGATGGCTCTGCCTTGCTCACGGGAATTTTGTTGGCCTTTAACCTGCCTTCAATTTTGCCTATTTGGATGGTGGTTGTGGGCAGTTTGGTTGCCATTGGCATTGCGAAATTGTCATTTGGCGGATTGGGAAACAATATTTTTAATCCGGCTTTGGTGGGCAGGGTTTTTCTGCTGATTTCATTTCCTGTTCAAATGACTTTGTGGCCATCGGCTATTAAAAATAAAATCGGAATTTCTGATGCTGTTACCGGCGCAACGCCTTTGGGAATTGTTAAGGAAGGATTGTTGTACGGAGAAACCATGACCGATTTAAGTACCAAAATTCCTTCAAATATGGATTTATTTTTGGGTGTTATGGGTGGATCACTGGGTGAAATGTCGGCATTTGCATTGTTGGTGGGCGGACTTTATTTAATCTTCAGGAAAGTGATTTCATGGCACATTCCTTTTGTGATGTTGGCCACAATGGCGCTTATGACCGGAATTTTTTGGGTTATAGATCCCGAACATTATGCGAATCCTTTATTTCATTTGCTGACCGGAGGTGCAATTTTAGGCGCATTTTTTATGGCAACCGATTTGGTTACAAGTCCGGTTACCAAGATAGGAATGGTCGTTTTTGCTTTTGGAATTGGAGTTATTACGGTGGTTATTCGGCTGTTTGGTGCTTACCCGGAAGGCGTTTCCTTCGCTATTTTAATTATGAACGCTTTTGTACCTCTAATCAATAAATTTTTTAAACCAAGGCGATTTGGCGATAAAATTAAATTTAAAATAGGGTGATTATGAGCATTAAAAAGAAAGATACTTTTATAAATATGCTGGTTTCATTGTTTGTGATTACCATCATCTCCGGATTTTTATTGGGTTTTGTAAATGATTTAACTTTGGAACCAAAAGCAAAGGCCAAATTGGCGAAAAAAACGGAAGCGCTAAAATTGGTGCTCACGGGTTTCGATAACAATCCGGTAATTGAAATAAAAAAGGTAAAATCTCCTTTAGCAAAAGACAGCGTGGAGATGTATCCTGCTTTTTTAAATAATGATTTTGTAGGCGCTGCGATTATTGGTGCTTCGGAAAAAGGATTTAGCGGCCTGGTGAAAATTATGGTCGGATTTAAACCTGACGGATCCATTCAAAATATTGAAGTACTTGAACATAAAGAAACACCGGGATTGGGAACAAAAATGAAAGATGAAAAATTCTTACAACAATTCAGGAATATAAATCCATCAACCTATAAATTAAGCGTGACAAAAGATGGCGGTGAAGTTGATGCCCTGTCTGGAGCAACCATTACCACACGGGCATTTTGTGACGCTACGCAAATGGCTTTTGATGTATTTGTGAAAAATAGAGAAGCGCTAAAAATTCCTAAAAAATAAAAAAATGGCAAATATTATCAGGCAAAAAGAAATATTTTTGAAGGGAATTGTAAAGGAAAATCCAATTTTTGTGATGTTGCTGGGGATGTGCCCAACTTTAGGAGTCACTTCATCGGCATTTAACGGATTGGGAATGGGCATTGCAACACTTTTTGTATTGTTAATGTCGAATATTGTGGTGTCATTGGTTAAATCACAAATCCCAAGTAAAGTCCGTATTCCTGCTTTTATCATCATTATTGCTTCATTTGTTACCATTGTTGAAATGATTTTAGAAGCTTATATTCCTGCATTATATGAGCAATTGGGGATTTTCATTCCGTTAATTGTGGTAAACTGTTTAATTTTAGGAAGGGCAGAAGCATTTGCTTCAAAAAATAAACTGACCGATGCTGTTGTTGATGCATTAGGAATGGGGATTGGTTTTGTGATTGCTTTGACAGTTTTGGGCGCTGTTCGTGAAATTTTAGGAAACGGAAGTATTTTCGATTTTAAATTTGTTCCAGAAAATGCCACCACTTTTATATTGTTTATTTTGCCGCCGGGTGCCTTTATTGCTTTAGCTTATTTAACGGTTTTATTCAATAAAATTTCAACTAAAACTACCTAAAATGGATTACATACTCATACTTATCGCAGCTGTTTTTGTAAACAATATTGTATTGTCTCAATTTTTGGGAATTTGTCCGTTTTTAGGCGTTTCCAATAAAGTTTCAACATCGGTCGGTATGTCAGGAGCAGTTTTATTTGTGATGACTATTGCCACCATAACCACCTATTTATTGCATCAATACCTTTTGGTTCCTGCAGGTTTAGAATATTTAAGAACCATTACTTTTATTTTGGTAATTGCCACGTTGGTTCAAATGATTGAAATTATCATCAAAAAAGTAAGTCCGCCATTATATCAGGCTCTTGGCGTTTTTTTGCCATTAATCACCACAAATTGCGCGGTGTTGGGCGTTGCAATTTTAGCCTTGGGACTCGAAAATGGCAGTTTGTTGAAAGCAGTATTTTTTGCTATTTCTAATGCCATCGGGTTTGCCTTGGCATTGATTGTTTTTGCGAGTATCAGGGAGCATTTAGAGTTGGCAAATATCCCAAAAGGAATGAAAGGCGTACCTATTAATTTGTTGGTTGCTGGACTTTTATCACTGGCATTTTTGGGATTTACGGGGTTGGTATAAAATATGCTAAAATTGAGCGTATTATTTGAAATTAACTTGTTATCTTTGCCACCCTAATTAATAACCAAGGTTTCGTACCTTAAAATTTAAAAATATGCCAGTAAAAATTAGATTACAAAGACACGGTAAAAAAGGAAAACCATTTTATTGGATTGTTGCTGCAGATGTGCGCTCAACAAGAGATGGTAAGTATTTAGAAAAAATTGGAACTTACAATCCAAACACAAATCCAGCAACTATTGACTTAGATGTTAATGGCGCTGTAAAATGGTTGCAAAACGGAGCACAACCTACAGACACTGCAAAAGCAATTCTATCTTATAAAGGTGTGATGCTAAAAAATCATTTAGCAGGTGGTGTTAGAAAAGGAGCTTTAACAGAAGAGCAAGCTGAAGCAAAATTTCAAGCTTGGTTAGATGAAAAAGCAGGAAAAATTGATGCTAAAAAACAAGGCTTGGCAAAAGCTGAAACTGATGCCATCGCTAAAGCTTTTGAAGCTGAAGTAAAAGTAAATGAAGAGCGTAAAGCTGCTGCAAATGAAGCTGTAAATGCTGCAATTAAAGCGGAAGCTGACAAAAAAGATGCTGAAAAAGCCGCTAAAGAAGTAGTGGAAGAAGTAGCTCCTGAAACAATTGATGATGCACAAGCTGCAGCTTCAGAAGATGGAAAAAACGAGTAATTAATTTTAGCGATAATGCGTAAAGAAGATTGTTTTTATTTAGGCAAAATCGTTAGAAAACACAGTTTCAAGGGTGAAGTTGTTATCAAATTAGATACAGACGAACCAGAACTATACGAAGATTTGGAATCAGTATTTGTTGCTTTAGGCAATGACCTGGTTCCATTTTTTATTGTAGAAAGCATTTTGCAGAAAGGAAATCAGCTGCGCGTTCGATTTGAAGATGTGGAAAGCGAAGCCGATGCCGATGCCATTTTAGGTTCGGAATTGTATTTGTCGATGGAATTTTTGCCAAAACTGACAGGAAATAAGTTCTATTTTCACGAAATTATTAATTTTGATATAGAAGATGTCAATTACGGTTATTTTGGTGTTATTACCGGCATTAACGATTCAACTGCCCAACCATTGTTTGAAGTAAACAGCAACGGAACGGAAGTTTTTATCCCGATGATTGACCATTTTATCAAAAAAGTGGATAGAGAAAATAAAAAAATCACCGTTGAAACCCCAAAAGGTTTAATAGAAATGTATTTGGGGAATTAACAATTTAGAGAGGTGGCCGAGTGGACGATGGCGCACGCTTGGAAAGCGTGTATACGGCAACGTATCGAGGGTTTGAATCCCTTCCTCTCTGCCAGAACACTAACAAAATCGAGCAAAATCGACAAAATCCTAGGTTTTGCTCAGGTTTTATTTTTAGAGACTGACAAATTATA
>JAWOHJ010000095.1:0-3164 GCA_046485225.1 Lutibacter sp.
TTGAAAATATTGCCCGTTTAAATCGCGAATATTTAGCGGCAACTATTTAATATAAATCAAACTTTATTTTTTAAACTAAAACCCAAAAGAACTTTCTTTTGGGTTTTTTAATAGATGATTAAAAAACGATAACATTGATTATAAAAATTTGCTTTGCAAATTGATATAATAAATGCACAGTTCAAAAAAACCATAAATGAAATTAAGATGAACTTAAATATTCAACCTACATTAGAGAATGAAAAAGCAGTCCTTTGCCCATTACAGGAGCAAGACTTTGAAGCTTTGTACATTGTTGCATCAGATCCAAAAATTTGGGAACAGCACCCTAATAAAGACCGTTGGAAGAAAAATGCATTCAAAATTTTTTTTGATGGAGCCATGCAAAGTAAAAGAGCATTTAAAATCTTGGACAAAACTAACGGCAGTATCATTGGCTGTACGCGATTTTATGATTTTGACCAGCGAGAGAACAGCATTCTTATTGGATATACATTTTATGCACCACATTGTTGGGGAAAAGGGTTTAATCATTCCGTTAAAATTTTAATGTTGAATTATATTTTTCAATTTGTTTCAAACGTTTATTTTCATATCGGAGCCACAAACTTTCGCTCTCAAATTGCTATTAACCGTTTGGGTGTTACAAAAATTGATGAACAAGAAGTAACTTATTTTGGGGAACAGCCCAAGTTAAATTATGTGTACAAGTTGACCAAGAAAGCTTGGCTTTCAAATAATGAATCATCCAAACACCCAATTGATAATAGGTAAGAATAGTAGTAAGGTAACTCAGGAACTAAAAGGAGTTTTGTTAAAATTGCCAGAAATTTCGCTTTAAACTTAATTGATGATTAAATAAACAATGCCGGCGATTATAAAAATGACGATAATGATTAAATATTGCCAAACATCGGTTAAATAAGGCGCGTACGTTTTCCAAAAGTTTTTAAAATAGTTCATCTTTAAAATTTGAATTTGCAAGTTGGATAAATTTAGAGGACATTCAAATAAAATTAGGGTAATTTTTTTCTGAAGAAATTCTATAATTGCTGATAACAGATTGCGATGCATCTAAATTTTCACCAGAACTTTAATTTTAGTAAATTAGGAGTTTAAACAAATCAGCAATACAACGAATAAACAAATCATTATGCCCAACTTTAAAGTTTCTGTAACTTCAAAACTTCCTGCGGTTAAAACCAGTATTTTTAGCATCATGAGCGGTTTGGCTGCCGAAGAAAATGCGCTGAACTTATCCCAAGGATTTCCAAATTTTGACAGTGATTTAAAACTGATTGAATTGGTGAATAAAGCGATGGTTAATGGCAAAAATCAGTATGCGCCAATGCCAGGAATTTTAAGTTTGAGAGCAGCCATTGCCGAAAAAATGTTTAATTTATATGGTATTTCTTACCATCCGGAATCGGAAATAACCATCACGGCAGGCGCCACTCAGGCAATTTTTACGGCTATTGCGGCTGTCGTTCATAAAGATGATGAAGTCATTATTTTTAAACCGGCATACGACTGTTACGAGCCAACCATCGAACTTTTTGGCGGAAAAGCAATTTCGGTTCAATTAAATCCGGAGGATTTCATCATTGACTGGCAAAAAGTGAAAGGATTGATTACGGATAAAACCAAGATGATCATCATCAATTCTCCGCACAATCCATCCGGCAGAATATTGTCAAAAAGCGATATGCAGCAATTGGAAGTGTTGTTGAAAAATACCAATATTTTATTGCTGAGTGATGAGGTTTATGAGCACATTATTTTTGACGGCGAAAAACACCAATCTGCAGCGTTGTTTCCGGCTTTGGCCGAAAGGGCTTTTATTGTGGCTTCCTTCGGAAAAACGTTTCACAATACCGGATGGAAAGTTGGTTACTGTATTGCGCCAGCCAAATTGACTGAAGAATTCAGAAAAGTGCATCAGTTTAACGTGTTTAGCGTAAATCATCCCACGCAGGTTGCGCTGGCCGAATATTTAAAAAATCCAAATCATTATTTGGAGTTGGGCGGTTTTTATCAGCAAAAAAGAGATTTGTTTTTAAGTCTGCTGAAAGATTCCCGTTTCAGTTTCAAACCTTCAAAAGGAACCTATTTCCAGTTGTTGAATTTTTCGAAAATAACGAAGGAGAGCGATGTTGATTTTGCCATCAAATTGACCAAAGAACAGAAAATAGCTTCCATACCAATTTCGGTATTTAATGAAGCCGGTTTAGACACCAAAGTATTGCGTTTTTGCTTTGCAAAAACAGATGAAACCTTAAAAAAAGCAGCAGAAATATTATGCAAAATTTAAAAATAGCAATGTTACAAGCCGATTTGGTATGGCAAAATGTGGAACAAAATCGAAAAAACTTTTCAGAAAAAATAAATCAAATCAATGAACAAGTTGATTTAATTATTTTACCCGAAATGTTTACCACGGGTTTTAGCATGCTTCCTCAAAAAATTGGGGACACCATGCACGGCGAAACGGTTGTCTGGATGCGAAAAACAGCTTCTGAAAAAAATGCTGCCATCGCCGGAAGCGTCATTATTTTTGAAAACAACAATTTTTATAACCGATTTTTATTTGTGCATCCTTCGGGAGAAATCAATTTTTACGACAAGCGGCATTTGTTTACTTTGGCCGGAGAAGATAAAGTTTATGTCGCCGGAAAGGAAAAATTGATTGTAGAATACAAAGGCTGGAAAATTTGTCCACTCGTTTGTTACGATTTGCGTTTTCCGGTTTGGGCTCGAAATACAGAAGACTATGATTTGCTAATTTGGCGCTCCAGCACGGGCCCCAGCGCGCCGCTCTGCTCGCCGGCAGCGACCACCGCGCGATAGACGTCGTCGAACTCGCGCGGTGCCGAGGCCAGCGCGCGCGCGAAGGGGCTGCCGGCATTGACCTCACTCTTCAGGTGCGCCACCAGCTCGCGCTGGCGCTCGCCCTCGGCCTCGTCGGCGAGCGCCGTCAGCGCACGTTCCAGCGGCAGGCCCGAGCCCACCAGCCCGGCGAGCTGCCGTGTCCACACCGCCAGCCCCGTGGTGCCGAAGACCCGCCGCGTGAAACGCGCGCTGCTCCCGGCCTCGCCGGCGCTGACCGGCGTGACGGCCAGCGGCACCAGCGCCTGCGCGCGCAACTGCGCCCGCGCCGCGCGCGC
>JAWOHJ010000125.1:0-4698 GCA_046485225.1 Lutibacter sp.
TGTTGCCGAGTTTTGGTTTAATTTTAAAGGAAGAATCATCCATATCAGATATTTTGCGATTCGTGATAACGATAAAAAATACAAAGGCGTGATTGAAATGTCTCAGGACATTACCGAAATTCAAAAACTGGAAGGCCAAAAACGATTGTTAGATTGGGATTAATTTTTTTAAGTTAAAAGTTAATAGTTGATCTCGCTAATTCGGGATACTAATTTAAATGAAAATATGGATTTAGTTAAAACAGATTCAAAAAATATCTATTATCCGCCGGGCGGAATTTTACTTTGGATTATCATTTTTTTAGAGTTATTTACTTTTGGAATGGCGTTGGCCGCCATGGTTGTGTACAGCAAAGATGAACCCGAAGTATTTCATAGCTCAAGGTTGCTTTTAAACTCGGCTTTTGGACTGACAAACACTGTTTTTCTGCTAACCAGCGGATTTTTTATGGCAAAATCTGTACAAAGTTTTAAAGCCAGCGATAATGTAAAATCTTCCTTTTATTTGAAATTAACCATGTTGGGAGGTTTCCTATTCTTACTGTTAAAAAGTTTTGAATATTATGAAAAAATTGAGGCCGGCTTAACGATTGGCTACAATACTTTTTTCTCGTTTTATTGGATGCTTACGTTGTTTCATGTGCTCCATGTGTTGGTTGGATTGGTGATATTAATCACTGTTTATGCTAGTTTGCAGAAGAAAAAATCGAATTTAGCACTTGAAGATTTTGAAGCCAGTGCTGCATTTTGGCATATGTGCGACCTTATTTGGCTTTTGTTATTTCCAATTATTTATTTAATCTTTTAGATGAAACGGCAATCTCAAAATATTTTTAAAACACCATGGGATATTATGGCTGTTCCATCAGACCTATTAAAATCAATAAATATTAACTGATGAAAAATCACCTATATTTTAAAATTCTGATATTGCTTTTGGCATTAACCATATTGGCAGCCTTGGTTGTTACCTTGGATGTTGGATTAAAAACGGCTTCAGCAATTATTTTAGCACTTTTTATGCTAAAATTCCTTGCTGTGGCATTTTATTTTATGGAACTTAAAACGGCTCATGTTTTATGGAAATCTGCCGTGCTAATTTTTGTGTCAGTATTTTTGGGAATCGTTTTAATGGTTGTGTAAAATTCTTTATTAAGACACCTAAAAATTTGTTATAAATTGACAAATGTCATTTTTTTTTAGGCAAATAATCATAAATTCGCTGACAGAAAATAAACAGGAAATTAGTTCTTGCGTTTCAGAAGAGCTATCTCAAATACAAAATTATTTTCTTTGAAATAAAATTTTAGTTAGTAGTTTAAGTTTGAACCAAAACCTTGAGGGCAAAATCAAAGTTTTGGTTCTTCTTTTTTTAATTCAATACAGAAAATTCTATGGCTGAAGACGTGAAAACGGTATGTGTTTGGGTTTTGAAATCTTCTTTTTTAGCCTTAAAAATATTGTCCACATAGGTTTGCGGATTCAAATCAATCAACGGAAACCAAGTGCTTTGAACCTGAATTTGTAATTTATGCCCTTTTTTAAACGTGTGATTCACGTCTTGCAGCTTAATATTTACCGCAGTTTTTTTATTCGGAATAAACGGTTCAGGATAGGTGAAGCTATTTCTGAATTTACCCCGCATCACCTCACTGCGCACCATTAAATGATAGTTACTCATTTTTAAATGGTCCTGCATTTTTTCGTTGGTTTCTTCCGCATCGGCAGGATGCACATCAATCACTTTCACAATCCAATCGGCATCGGTACCAGTGGTTGCGACCTGTAGTTTTGCTAAAATATCACCGGCCAAAGTGAAATCATTTTCCAAAATTTCAGTCTCAAAAACCAACACGTCGCCTCTTCTGGCTGCAAAACGCTGGTCATCGGTCATATATTTTCTTGGGATAAATTCCATTTTTATGTCTTCGGTATACGGCACCGGTTTTTTGATATCGCTGATAAATTTTATGCCGATTTTTTTTTCTTCGGATGTGGTTAATTTTTGGTTGTCCGACAAATACATTGATACTTTTTTGGCACCGGCCGGCGGCCAGGTTTCGTATGATTTCCATTCCTTTTTGCCGGTGTCATACACATAAGCTTCTGGCAATCCCGAGTTTTTATCGCCTTTGCCTTTTAGGAAATGGTTGAAAAATTTCGTTTCTATCTGTTGCTGAAATTTTATGGAGATGGAATCACCAAAATAATAATTTCCCACGCTGTTTTCGGGCTTGCTGCTTGCCCATTGGCCGTGACTCCAGGGTCCGAAAACCAAGGTGTTATAATTGTCTTTGTTGTATTTTTCAATGGTTTTGTAAGTTTCCAACGGACCGTATAAATCTTCGGCGTCAAATTGTCCGCCAACAACCATAGTGGCTACAGACGATTTTATGTTTTTCAGATGTTGTATGATGCCTTTGCTTTGCCAAACTTCATCGTAATTTGGGTGTTCTATCAATTCTTTCCAGAAAAAATCATCTATTTTGTCTTTGTTTTGCGGCGCAGTTTCATCCAGTTTTTCATATTGAAAAAAGTGGTTCAAATTGCTTAACGGACCGGCATCCAAGAAAAACTGGTATTGGTCTTTTGTTTTTATATCGGGAATCGTGTACCAGGCCGTATCGGAAGGCGTATTTTTTGGCGTTCCAAACAAGGAAGTGGCCCTGAAATAACTCAACAAATAAGCACCGTTATGATGAAAATCATCAAAAAAGAAATCGCCAATGCTGGCCTGCGGTGACGCCGCTTTTAAGGAAGGATGCGCATCAATGGCAGAATAAGTGCTGTAAAATCCGGGATAGGAAATCCCCCAGGTGCCTACATTACCGTTGTTATTCTCCACATTTTTCACCAGCCAGTCGATGGTATCGAAGGTGTCGGAACTTTCATCAATGTCTTTGTTGCTTTTTTTATTCGGAATATACGCACGCATATTGTCGTAGGTTCCTTCGCTCATCCACCGTCCGCGAACATCCTGATACACCACAATATTTCCTTCTTCCATCAAATATTTATTGGGCGCAATGTTAGTTTTTAAGGTATCTGCGCCGTAGGGCTGACAACTGTAAGGCGTGCGTTGCAATAAAATGGGATATTTTTTGCTTTTGTCTTTTGGCGAATAAACCACGGTAAACAATTTAATACCATCGCGCATGGTGATGGTGGTTTCCATTTTATCATAATTTTCTTTGACAAAATTGGTTTCAATTGCTTCGGAAGTGCTTGTTTTTTTGCAGCCAAATAAGGAAATGCTTAGCAATAAAATGACTATTGCTTTAAAAGGATAAAATTTCATGTGGTAGTCGATTGGTTTGACGAAAACTACAAAAAACTAAGCTAATAATTAAGTGTAATACATAAAATTTATCCTGTTTTTTAAATGCTCTTTTCAAGGATACATTTTTAATGTTTTTTATTTATATTAATTTGTGAATCCAATCTTGAATATTATTACTTTTGAGTTTCGACTTAAATTGCAAATAATTTTTTTGGCAAAATGAAATACTTTCTCAACCTTTTGATACAGGAATAATGAACTTAAAGTTGTTAAAAATACCGGTGCTTTTTGTATTGCTCTTGATCACAAGTTGTGATAGCGACAATTATGAAACTGATTATATACCAAGCGCTCCGATAACAAATCAGCTAAAAACAGTAAGTTATTTAGCACTGGGCGACAGTTATACTATTGGACAAAGTGTTTGTGAAACGTGCAGGTTTCCTGAGCAATTGAAAAAAAATCTAGCAAATTCAAATCCCAATACTACGTATGGTTTGAAAATTATTGCACAAACTGGCTGGACAACTACCAGCTTAATTTCGGCCATAAACGCACAAAGTTTGACTCCAAATTATGATTTGGTAACCCTGTTGATTGGGGTAAACAATCAATACCAAAACAGCGCTTTTTCTGTTTACGAAAAGGAATTTCCCGAATTGGTCAATAAAGCGATTGCGCTTGCCAAAGGCGATAAATCCAACCTCATTGTGGTTTCTATTCCGGATTATGCTTATACGCCAACAGGGCAGAGGTTCAGCAATCCACAGAAGATTTCAACCGAAATAGACAATTATAATGCTTTTGCACAACAGTATTGTTTGGCGAATAAGATAGAATTTGTTTCAATTACCGACATCACAAGAAATGGTTTACTAAATCCGTTACTGGTGGCTTCAGATGGTTTACATCCTTCAGAATTGGCCTATTCTTATTTTGTGGAACGAATTTTACCAAAGGCCAAAATAGCAACGCAAAACTAAAAATTGATTTTACTGGGACAGAAAATATTTTAGCCCTTATCCTAAATCTCGAATCAAAAATGGTATTTTAAATTGATTCCTGCATAATAATTTACAGGTTCTCCCGGATAGTAATAGCGCGGTTTGGCAGATCCAAAACTGGTTGCATTTATGAGGAGCATAGACGCATATTTTTCATCCAATATATTGTTTAATCCCACAAAAAGGTCAAGCGATAATTTTTTTTCTTCTGAAGTTTTAAATCCGATGGCCGCATTGACCAAATGATATTTTTTTGAAAAAATTGAATTGTCGTCCCTCATCGGTATTTTACCAACATAATTAAAATCGGCGCTTCCATAAAAACCCAAACGGTTCTCAACAGTAACCGCAGAATTTATTGTGATATTGGGAACGCCCGTTAGCTTGTTTCCCGAATAATCGTTGTCGAAATCT
>JAWOHJ010000168.1:0-2799 GCA_046485225.1 Lutibacter sp.
AAGAAAAAATAGTTGTTAAAGATGTGAATTTCAGATTTTTGAATACCACGCAAAATGAAAAAGGCTATTATTTTACGTTGGAAGTGCCATCAGAAGAAGTCCTCAATCAGTTAAAACTCGATTTTAAAGAAGAGAATTTCGACTGGAAGTTAACGCTTGAAGGAAGCCAAAATCAGCAGGAATGGTTTACTGTGGTTGATGATTATCGAATTTTGTCCATCAAAAATGCAGCAACCGATTATCAATTTACAAAGATCATTTTTCCGGGCGCAAAATTTCGTTTTTTCAGATTGCTGGTTAAAAGCGAAGAAAATCCGGAATTGGCCAATGTAAAAGCCACCTACAATGAAACTATGAATGGCGATTTTGTTGATTATGCTATTGCAAACATCAATACAATTCAGAATAAGGAAGAACAAAAAACAACACTTGAAATTGACTTAAAATCGACTGTTGCCGTAAGTTTCCTTCAAATTAAAGTGAAAGACACTTTCGATTATTACCGGCCAATAAGCATTCAATATGTTGCAGACAGCATAAAAACGGATCAAGGATGGAATTATTTATATGAAAACCTAACTACAGGAACACTCAGTTCCATTGAAAATAATGAATTCAAATTTGAAAGCACCATCCTGAAAAAATTGAAAATCAGTATTTTTAACCAGGACAATGAACCTTTAAATATTGAAACAATTGAAGCAAAAGGTTATGTGCACGAATTGCTGGTTCGTTTTACGGAACCGGCTGCGTATTTTTTAACTTACGGAAACAATAAAGCAACAAAACCAAACTACGATATTGAGCGTTTCATTTCCAAAGTTCCGGATACCATAACCGTTTTAACGCTGGGAAATGAACAAAAAATTGACAAAACAGCCACAACAACAGCACCTTTATTCAAAAATAAAATGTGGTTATGGGGTCTTATGGGCATCATTATTTTGGTGCTCGGCTGGTTTTCAGTCAAAATGATGAAAAAGAAAAGTTAAACGTTATTCGTTATTCGTTATTTTTAAAAATCGTAAATCATAAATCCAAAATTGTAAATAAAAAAATCGAGAATGTATTTAAAACACTTTCTCGATTTTACTTTTTAACTGCAAACAAACAGTTTCAACAAAAAATTAAGCAGTTTCTTTTTCCTTGCTTCTGGCTTTGGCAATTTTATCGATCATTTCAGGCATTTTTTCAAATACTGAAGCAAGTCCGCCTGGTTTTCCTGCTGCAATAAAAGAAATTTCACTTCCCCTGCTTACCAAAAAACCAATGGGTTCAATGCCCACGCCAGCTCCCGCGCCGCCGCCTTGAGATGCGACTTCGCCTTTAACATCTTTTTTTTGCGCATCTGTTGTACCGCCGGAGCCAAATCCCATGCCGACTTTAATTACCGGTACACACTTAAATTCTCCCAATTCAAACTGTTTTCCAATCACAGTTTCCGTGTTGGCTTCCGACTTGATAAAGTCAGTGATTTTCCCCAACAATTCTTCCATACGTAATTCCATACTATTGTTTTTTAAAGGTTTATAAATGATTTAATTAAATAGATTGGCCTGCTGTAAATATGCAGTTCCACTCGGTTTCTTCCTTGAAAATTGACACTAAATCCGCCCACGTGATAGTTCAGCATTGCAAATAGCGGATACAATTTTGCGCTCAAAATGCAATCGCCTGTATCGATATCAATAAGCAATCTTTTCACCTTAAATGATTTTAGCATCCGCAAACCTTTTTTAAAGCTGATTCCCTTGCCAATTTTCTTTTTATTTTCAATGCTTTTCAAGGTTTTTTTCTTATTACCGATGACAATATTTCTAAGCGGATAAAAATAAAAACTCAGAAAAAAAACTTTCAGCCGTATGCTGATCAATTCTTCATCGTGACTTTCTATACTTGCTTTTACCAAACCTTTTACCTGCAAATAATATTGATTTGTTTTTGTGTCAATAAACAGCACTATGGGCATCATCGACAAATAAAACAGCATCAATAAAAACAAGATTGAAAAGAAGCTTATAAGCATTGTTATATTTTTTACCAAAATACTCTGAATCGGAAATAGCATGCAATGATTTTAATCAAACTGCCGAAGTAATTTTACAAAACACCTTGATATTAATCATCCAAACAATTGATTTTAATCAGATTTAAAAGGTGAAAAGTTATACGTTAAATGTTGAACATGAAAAATCGTAAATCCAAAATCGTAAATCTAAAATCATAAAATAGTATCTTTGCGCAACCAAAAACGATATGGACTACACGCTGCTCTCTTCACCCCTGCAAGGATTTACCGATTTTCGGTTTAGAAACGCCTTTAACACCATTTTTGGCGGCATAGACACCTTTTATTCGCCCTATATTCGCTTAAACGGAAGTTTGGTGATCAAAAAGGCCTATGAACGCGACTTGCTGCCCGAAAACAATGTGGGTTTGGAAGTGATTCCGCAAATTATCACCAACGATGCAGAGGAATTTTTGTTCGTAGCCAATTATGTGCAGCAACTCGGCTATAAGGAATTAAACTGGAATTTAGGCTGTCCGTACCCCATGGTCACCAAATGCGGAATGGGTGCCGGACTCATCAGCGACCCGGAAAGAATTGACAAAATTCTTGAAAAAGTTCATGCCGAATCGGATATTATCGTTTCTATGAAAATGCGTTTGGGTTACGACAACAATGAGGAAATTTTACAGGTGTTGCCTGTTTTGGAAAAATATCCCGTTAAAAACGTGGCCATCCACGCACGCATCGGAAAACAATTGTATAAAGGCGGCGTGCATTTAGATGCGTTT
>JAWOHJ010000213.1:0-16888 GCA_046485225.1 Lutibacter sp.
CTGATAGATATGATAAGTTGTTTCCAAAGGTTTAATGACTTGTAGATTTGTGATGCCACATTCTTCTTCAACTTCCCTAATGGCACATGCGAAAATAGATTCTCCTTTGTCTAATTTGCCTTTAGGCAAATCCCATTTGTTAAAACGATAGATAAAAAGCACTTCATTATTTGCGTTTAAGACCTTCCCTCCTGCTGCTTTTTGACTTTTAAAATAGGTTTGAAATTTTGTCCAACAAGTTTCCAAATTTTCACAAAACAAAGCAATGCCAACTAATTTATGTTGAAAAATTTGCTCAACAATTTCATCAACCTTGACGCTTTCAAAATCAACCAAGTGAAATTTTATTGCATTTTTCTTATTATCTGTCAAAAATATTGGACAGTCATTCACAAAAACTTTATACATTTGCGGTATGATTTTGAACAAAGATACTGCAAAAAATACAGCTGCACTTTTGTTGCAGATAAAAGCAATTAAATTACAGCCTAATGACCCATTCACTTGGGCTTCAGGATGGAAATCACCAATTTATTGCGACAACAGAACTACGCTTTCTTTTCCTGAAATACGGACTTTTATCAAAGAAAATATAGTAAAAATTATAGAACAGGAATACGGAAAACCCGATGTTATTGCAGGCGTTGCAACCGGCGCTATTGCGATAGGAATGTTGGTGGCACAACAATTAAATGTTCCTTTTGTGTATGTTAGGCCTGAACCTAAAAGCCACGGCAGAAAAAACCAGGTGGAAGGATTTTTGGAAAAAAATAAAAATGTGGTGGTGATTGAAGACCTGATCAGCACCGGAAAAAGCAGCTTAAATGCGGTTAAAGCGTTGCGGGAAGAAGGCGCAAACGTAAAAGGAATGGTGGCTATTTTTTCATATGGATTCGATATTGCCGTAGAAAATTTTAAAGAAGCCAATGTTAAATTGCATAGCTTAAGCAATTACGATTATTTGCTGGAGCAGTCGCTGGACAATAATTACATTACAGAAAAAGAATTAGCAACACTTAAACAATGGAGAGAAAATCCGAGCGAGTGGAAACAATAAATTATAAATTATGAACTTAGAAAGTAAAAAATCAATCGTAAATAAATCGCAGAAAGAGTTTTTTGAATTTTTGACCAACCTGCAAAATTTTGAAAAATTAATGCCCGAAAACATTGATAAATTTGAAGTTGATGGAGACTCTTTTCTTTTCAGCTTGAAAGGAATGCCAGAAATAAGGCTTGTTATTAAAGAAAAAAACGAGTTTGACAAAGTTGTACTGAGTGCAGCCAGCAGCAAATTAAATTTTTCTTTAACTACGTTGACGCAACCTATTTCAGAAAACAGTTGTGAGTTACAATTGTTATTTGAAGGAGATTTTAATCCTATGATGGCTATGATGGTGAAGGGTCCGCTTCAAAAATTTATTGACACCTTGGCTGAAAATTCAGAAAAGTTATCCTAACGTAATTTTTATTAACGACCCGCAAATTTAATTTCCTTCAAATTAAATTTGCGGGTTTTTTCGTTTTCCAGCTCAACCTCCAATTTGCCGTCTTCGCAAATATTTACAATTTTACCTAAAAATATTAGGCCTTGAGCATCTTCAAACATAGCTGGTTTTTGAAACTTATAAAGTGATTTTAAATACAATTCTTTTAATTTTTGAAACTCCTTTCGCTCAATATAATCAACAAAATTTTGAATTGAAATCACAATAGTTTCCAACAAAGAATCGGTATCAAAAGAATTTCCTGAAATTTTTTTTAAGGAGGTGACTTTCCCAATAGTTGAGGGAAATTGTTCCTGATTCACATTAAGTCCAATCCCAATTACGGTTTGCTTAATAACATTGCCACTCACTATATTTTCAATTAAAATCCCGGCAAGTTTGTCCTTATCTGCCAAAATGTCGTTTGGCCATTTAACAAATAATGGCGATGAAATATGAAAGCGAATAGCGGCCAATAACCCTAAAGAAACAGCCATACTTAAATAAAACTGACGCGCTATTTCAAAAGACTCAAATTTAATTAATAAACTGAATGTTAGGTTCTTGCCAATTTCAGAATGCCAGTTTGCGCCCATTTGCCCCCTGCCTGCAGATTGATAATTAGCAGACACAACCGTATAACTTTCTAACTCTTTTTCAACAGCAAGCTTCTTCAAGTATAAATTTGTAGATTCAATGGCATTAAGTTTGATAATATTCATTTGTATAGATTATTTTAGCAAAGTTACTTTAAGCACATAATGTTGTAAAAAAATAATAACTTTGCACAAAACTAAAAAAAAATTAATGGCAAAAAAAAATAATAACGCAGACGAACTAATTGTAGCAATTTTAAAAGCGATAGATGATGTTAAAGGAGTGAACGTTCAAATTTTAGATTTGAGGGAAATTGAGAATACCGTTTGTGATTATTTTATTACATGCACTGGAACTTCAAACACCCACGTAAATGCAATTTCTGGCATTATACAAAAACAAGTGAGCAAAACAACAAAAGAAAAACCTTGGCACGTTGAAGGTGAAGGCATTGCAGAATGGATTTTATTGGATTATGTGGATATTGTTGTTCACGTATTTCAAAAACATATTCGTGAATATTACGATATTGAAAGATTGTGGGGTGATGCAAAAATTACCAAAATTGCTACCACAAATTAAATTTTACAACCAATTGAAAAAAATATAATGACTCAGAATACTAAAAATACGCCGAATAACAAAGGCATAAAACCACCTAAATTTAATTTTTATTGGATTTATGGAGGGATTTTCGTTCTATTTCTTGTGTATCAATTTTTTAGCGCCGGAGACTTATCCTCCAAAAATTTGAGCCAAAATGAATTTAAAACAATTTTGGTGGAGAATGATATTTCCAGAATTGATATTGTAAATAAAAATATCGCCAATATTTATATCAAAAAAGAAGCACAAGACAAGGAAAAACATAAGAAAAATAAAACTTCGATGTACGCTGGCGATGCGCCAATGTATTCTTATTCCTTTGGTGATTTGCAAAATTTTGAGAATGAATTGCAGACCGCAAAAGAAGAAAAGCAATTGGATTTTGATGTTAAAAATGAAGAAAGAACCAATTTCTTTGAGCAAATCTTGATGTACTTACCTTTTATCTTTTTAATTGGTTTGTGGATTTATTTTATGAGAAGAATGTCCGGTGGAGGCGCTGGAGGCGGTGGCGGACAAATATTCAGCATCGGAAAATCAAAAGCGAAATTATTTGACCAAGATCAAAAAGTAAAAACTTCATTTAAAGATGTTGCCGGTTTAGAAGGTGCAAAAGAGGAAATACAGGAAATAGTGGACTTTCTAAAAAGTCCGGACAAATATACGTCACTTGGTGGGAAAATACCGAAAGGAGCCTTATTGGTTGGCCCTCCGGGTACTGGTAAAACATTATTGGCAAAAGCAGTTGCTGGTGAGGCGGGCGTTCCGTTTTTCTCACTTTCAGGATCTGATTTCGTTGAAATGTTTGTAGGAGTTGGTGCTTCCCGTGTAAGAGATTTGTTTAAACAGGCGCAATTAAAATCGCCTTCAATCATATTTATTGATGAAATTGATGCCGTGGGGAGATCTCGTGGAAAAAACAATGTTACAGGAGGAAATGATGAAAGAGAAAACACGTTAAACCAGTTACTGACGGAAATGGACGGTTTTGGAACCGATACCAACGTCATTGTAATTGCTGCTACAAACCGTGCTGATGTTTTGGACAAGGCATTATTGAGAGCTGGACGATTTGACCGCCAGATTTATGTTGATTTGCCAAATTTAAATGAAAGAGAAGCGATCTTTAAAGTGCATATCAAGCCTCTAAAACTTCATAAAGATGTGGATATCAAATTTTTATCACAACAAACTCCGGGATTTTCAGGAGCCGATATTGCAAACTTATGTAATGAAGCCGCTTTAATTGCAGCAAGAAAAAGTAAAAAAGCAGTGCATCATCAAGATTTTCTGGATGCAGTGGACAGAATAGTAGGTGGTTTAGAGAAAAAAAATAAATTGATTTCACCCAGAGAAAAGAAAACAATTGCATTCCACGAGGCTGGACACGCAACTGCCAGCTGGATGCTGGAACATGCTGCGCCACTTGTAAAAGTGACTATTGTGCCAAGAGGACAATCGTTGGGTGCTGCCTGGTATTTGCCTGAAGAACGTCAAATTGTACAATCGGAACAAATGCTTGACGAAATGTGTGCAACACTTGCAGGAAGAGCTGCAGAAAAATTGATGTTCGACAAAATATCAACAGGTGCCTTAAATGATCTTGAAAAAGTGACCAGACAAGCAAGGGCGATGGTTACCATATATGGATTAAACGATAAAATTGGAAACTTAACTTATTACGATTCTTCAGGGCAATCTGATTACAATTTCACCAAACCATACAGTGAGGATACTGCTCAAATTATTGATAAAGAAATTTCAAATATAATTGAAGAACAATACCAAAGAGCCATTCAAATTTTGAGTGAAAATAAAGATAAGCTCATTACTTTGGCAGAAAAATTATTGGAAAAAGAAGTGATCTTCAAAACAGATTTGGAAATTATTTTTGGAAAAAGAGCTTTTGAAAATGAGTATGCGCAATTGATAGTTGAAGAAGTAGACGAAGAAACAATAGATGAAACAAATATTGAAAATTCCCTAGAAACACAAGAGTAAATTGCCAACTTTTTTATATTTTTGAATTTATTCAATATAAATAATGGATTTTTTCAAAAAGTTATTTAATTCCCCTAAACAAAAAGAAACTCCAGACGAAGATTTAGAGTTTCAGGACTTGCCAATTGATCAGATTTTTGTTAAAAATTTCATCAAAAATAAAGGCAAGTTTTTGTATTGCACCACTTTACAGGAAGTGACCTTGAATTTATCCAATATCATTCAGGAGAATTCTTGGACAACCATAAGTTGTAATGATTATGATTTACTGAAACTTGTGAAAGCAATTAAAGTTGAAACAATAAAGGAATTAAATAAAGAAACGCCTTTTTTTTTAAGTTGTGAGCATCTCATTGCTGAAAATGGGAGTATTTTATTCTCTTCGAACCAACTCAAAGAACATAAAATTGCTGAATTATCCGAAAACTTTATCGTTTATGGCACCACAAGCCAATTGGTAAACACAAAAGGAGAAAGTTTAACCGGAATTAAAACGCGCTATGCCGGAAATATTCCAAGCAACATTAGTGCAGTAAACAATTTTAATATTGATGCCATTGAAGAAGATTTTATGAGTTATGGCAACACAAATTCAAAAAACCTATATTTGCTGTTGTTTGAAGACCTATAAATTATGAAATTAATTGTAAAGCGTACATTATCAGGCCTTGTTTTTGTTAGTGTTTTAATATTTTCCATTCTATTCAGTAAAATATCATTTATCTTCATTTTTTTTATTTCCATGCTGTTTTGCTTGTATGAATTTAAAAAAATGATTCAGTTAAAAAGTATATTTCCCTACATTATCGGAACACTGCTTTTTATTTTTGGAAATATCTTAAATGTGGAAGATGTTCCGGCCCGAATTATTTTTGAGTATGTAGGCGTCATGCTTTTTTTAACTATTTTCATCACTTTTGCTTCCATTCTGTTTGCAAAAAAAGAAGAGGTTGTGAGCCATTTGGGCAAAATTTTTCTCACCATCATCTACATCGTTGTTCCGTTTACTTTAATCGTACAAATACCCTTTTTAAACGCTTCATTTAATTATGTAAACACCACTATTTTAGGTGTCTTTATTTTAATCTGGACCAGTGATACGTTCGCTTTTTTGGTAGGAAAAAATTTCGGGAAACATAAATTATTGGAACGCATTTCACCCAATAAAACAATAGAAGGTTTTATTGGCGGTATGATTTTTACTTTTTTGGCCAGCCTTGTTCTCGCGAATGAATTTACATCGCTTACCCAAAAACAATGGCTTGTTATTGCAGGGATTGTTAGTATCTTTGGTGTGTTGGGCGATCTAATAGAATCCATGTTTAAAAGACAGGCAGGCGTAAAAGACAGCAGTAATTTTATTCCTGGACATGGCGGATTTTTAGACAGATTCGACAGTGTTATTTTTGCTGCACCGTTTATATTTATTTATTTACAATTAGTTCATTAGTTATGTTCCATAAAGAAGGTTTTAAAATAATAATCATTACGGCTTTTATAGTAGGTTTAGGCATCCTAGCCATTGACAAATTTGTTGAATTAATATGGCTAAACAAACTGCTTTCTCTTGTTTTTCTTGGTTTTTATGTATTGATATTGCAATTTTTTAGAAATCCAAAAAGAAATACAATCATAAATGATACTCATATTATTGCGCCCGTTGATGGTAAAGTAGTTGTGATAGAAGAAGTTTTCGAAAAAGAATATTTTAAGGAAAAAAGAATACAAGTTTCCATATTTATGTCACCCATAAATGTTCATGTTACAAGATACCCGATTGGCGGAGAAGTGGTATACAGTAAATATCATCCAGGAAAATATTTGGTGGCCTGGCATCCAAAAGCCTCTGAAGACAATGAAAGAACCACTGTGGTAATAGCCAATAAAACTGCAGGAGAAATATTGTACCGACAAGTTGCAGGTGCGCTTGCCAGGCGAATTGTAAACTACGCAAAACCTCAAATGCAGGTGGTACAAGGAAGCGATGCTGGATTTATTAAATTTGGTTCCAGGGTTGATGTTTTTTTACCCTTAAATGCAGTAATTAAGATAAATTTGAATGATCGCGTAAAAGGTGGAGAACAAATTATTGCGACACTATAAATTTGTTAAGACATAATAGTTATGACAAAAAAATTGAACATCGCTTTTGAAGAAGCTTATGAAATTTCATCTGCTACAAGCGTTAAACTTCCGCCAGATGTGATGCTTCAATTATACGCCTATTATAAGCAGGCAACAAAAGGGAGCAAATATAAGCATCCTTCCGGAAATGTAGAATTGAGAAATGCCTTTAAATTAAACGCGTGGTTTCAGGTTAGCAAAGTTAGCGAGGTTGAAGCAAAAAAAGAATATATTGAGCTCGTTAATAAATATTTAAAAAACAATTAATCCAACAAATTGAACGATTAAATCTTAGAGGTCATCTAACAATAAACTTAGAATTCCAGAAGCTAAAACTCATAACTAATTTCACTATTATGAAAAAAATATATTTATTGGTACTATTATTCATAACTGTGACAGTTCTTTTTTCCTGTAAAAAAAATGTAAAAGATGAAAATCCGCTAACTGCAAAAATGTATACAGTAATGGCAGATTCTACAATAATTAATTGGACAGCTTATAAAACAACCGCTAAAATACCTGTTAAAGGACAATTTTCTGCACTAATCCTTGAAAATGTAAAAAAAGATTCTACAGTGTTGGGCGCATTAAACGGACTAAAATTTCAGATACCGGTAAGTAGTTTATTTACCAATGACACCCTAAGAGACGGGAAATTAAAAAAATTCTTTTTTGGTGTGATGGAAAATACTGCTGTAATTAAAGGAACTGTGCATATGAATAACGAAAATACGAGCACAGTGGAATTGACAATGAACGGCATTACACGAGAATTGCCCATTGCCTATATGATTACTGATAACAGGGTTACCATTGTTGGCAATATGGATTTGGACAATTGGCAAGCCAAGGCCGCTTTAGAAGCGTTAAACGTGGTGTGTAAAGATTTGCATACTGGCGATGATGGAATCTCAAAAACGTGGAGTGATGTTAAAATTGAGGTGATTGCCGTTTTAAAATATGAATAAAAATAGAGAAATTATAAAACGGATGTTTTATATTCGCCCACACAGACAATAAATCAAAAAAGCCTGCAATAGCAGGCTTTTTTTTTTAATAATCTAATTGTCTTAAAAAATCTAGTTTCGCTTTCCAAACCTCTAATTTTTCCTTATAAACATTGATTTGATTTCTCACATTAATCACCAAAGGATTGTCATCAGAAACATTGGATATAAATCCGATATTGTTTTCCAATTGCTGAATTTCTTTAGAAGTTTCCTCCATTTTTCTTCTTACAAAAAGCTGTTCAGATTCTAATTTTCGATAATTTTTTTGTTCAATATAGCTATTCACCAAGTTCTCAAACTTAATCATTTCTATACTTTGCTTATCGATGGTATTTTCTTCAACTATTTTGTCCAATAATTTATTAAACTTCACTTCAATATGTTTCATTTCTTGAGGAACTCTTCCCATTTCTCGCCATTTTTTTACATATTCTTTTAACGTATCAATGGTCATTTCAGTTTTGTTGTCAATGGCATCTTTTATTTCTGTTAAAAGTTCTTTCTTTTTACTGAAAACATTCAACTCCAATTTTGAACCAGCATCTTGCTGTTTATGAAACCTGTCAAAGTAATGGTTACAGGCATCTTTAAATTCTTTCCACAATTTGTCAGAATATTTTTGAGGCACATGACCAATTTTTTTCCATTCCAACTGAATTTTTTTCATAATTTCAGTGGCTGATTCCCACTCTTCACTGTTTTTGATGGCCTCTGCTTGCTCAATAAGCGCCTTCTTTTTATTTAAATTGTCTAAATGTTCATGTTTAACAAGTTTAAAGTAATTGTTCTTTTCAACATTGAATTTTCTGGTGGCCTCTTTATACTTATCCCAAATTAAATCACTTTTTTCCCTTGGCACTTGTTTAATTTCCGAGAACTTATTGCGCAAAATTTCCAACTCTTTAATGCTTTTTTGCCATTCTGCCCGTGTCAAATTTTTAGAAGTATCAAGTGCTTCTATTTCTGCAATCACTGCCAATTTTTTCTCAACATTGCCCTCAAATTTTGATTTCATGTCTTTGAAAAAATCATGGCGTTTGTCATGTACTTTTCTGGTGGCTTCACTAAATCGGTCCCAAACTTCATCTCTATGTTCAGCAGCAATTGGTCCAAAATCTTCTTTCCATAGTTTATGTAACACCTGCAATTCTTTAAAAGCGGCGTTAACATCGGCAGATTCGGCCAATTCTTCAGCTCGTGTAACAAGTTTTAGTTTTTCTTCCAAATTATGTTTAAAATCGAGATCGCGCAAATCATTGCTTAGATGCAATAAATCATAAAAGCGCTCCACATGGTGTTGGTAAGTTTTCCAGGTATCGTTGTATTTTACCCTGGGAATAAGGCCTATTTTCACCCATCTGGTTTGAATATCTTTAAACTTTTTATACATGGTAGCGCCCTCGGCGTTATCAATTAAATGTTTAAGCTCTTCAATTAAGCCAAGCTTGGCCTGTAAATTATCGTTTAATTGCTTTTCCTGTCCGGCATAAAACTCATTTCTTTTGATTTTAAAATCGTAAAGAATACTGTTATAAGTAGATTTTATTGGGCTGCTGAATTGAAAATCAACTAAATCTCCTCCAAGCTCCAAAAATTTATCTTTTTCAACTTTTAACAACTCGCCATATTTAATATGAAAAGCCTGTTTAATGGCGTTAACGTTATTGGTAATGCTGTGAACCTGATTTTCTTTTACAAGTTTACTTAATTCAGCCACTAAATCTTCTAAATTTAAGTCGGCATACTCCAGCATTTCAATGGCTGAATGCTCAACATTTTCTGAACTTTCGGCAATTTTGGTATCCATTTCATCAACGGCATTGCTGGACGATGACGTTTTTTTAGGTTTTATTTTTTTTTGAGAATCCTCTTTGATATCAGAAACTGCTGCTGTTGAAACACTTTCGATAACCTCACTTTCTGTCTCCTCATTAACTTTCTTGGTTAAAGCCGATTCATCTGAATTGCTTTCTACTTGTATATCTTCTTGAATTTCAGAAGATTGAATTGGTAAATCACTTTCATCTTCATCAACTGCTTCTATGGCTGAAGGCATTGCTGCTGTATTGCTTTCTGTTTGGATATCATCCTGAATTTCATGAGTTTGGGAAGACGTAGCACTTTCATCAACTTCACTTTCAACGTCATCAACTGAATCAGTGGTTAAAGGCAATGTTGCTGTATTTAATTCATTTTGAGTTTCTTCCTGAATTTCAGAAATTTGTGGTGATGAAGTAGTTTCTTCATTCGGCAATTTTTTTTCATCGTCTAACATATAAAAATGTTTAAGGTTCGTTTAATTATATTCATTAATAATTTAAAAAATAGCTCTTTACAAAAAAACTACTTCTTTAAGAGATGTGATTTTTTTTAAAAAGTTGCGTAAATTTAGGGAATTCTTTTCACGAATTCCATATTTCCCAAGACTTTTCTGCTTGCAATTCAAGCATTTCCAATCCGTTTTTAATATTGGCTCCTTGTTTTTTTCCTTCCTGTAAAAATTTGGTTTCAGCCGGATTGTAAATTAAATCATACAACAAGTGTTTGTCTGATACATATTGATACGGAATTGGTGGGGCATTTTCAATAGTTGGATGTGTTCCAACCGGCGTGCAATTAACTACAATTGAATATTCATTCATAATTTCTGCATCCAGCATTTCATAGGTTAGCATATTTTCTGCCTCATTTCTTGAAACAAATTTATAGGCAATGTTTAATTTTTGAAATGCATAGGCAATGGCCTTGGAAGCGCCGCCGGTTCCCAGAATTAAGGCTTTATTATGATGGCTTTTCAGCAAGGGTTCTATCGATTTAAGAAAACCGTGTGCATCGGTATTGTAGCCCACAAGCTTGTTGTCATTAGTTACTTTAATGGTGTTTACGGCGCCAATTTTTTGAGCTTCAGGATCAACATCATCCAAATATTTTATGACAGCTTCTTTATAGGGAATGGTGACGTTTAACCCTCTAAATTCATCTTCACGATGATATAATAAAAAAGGAAATTCTTCTATTTCAGGAATGTCAAAATTGTAATATTGATAGGTATTCAAACCCAATTTTTTAAATTTTTCCTGAAAATAATTTCGGGAAAAAGAGTAGGAAATATCCTTCCCTACGATTCCAAATTTAGTGCGATTATTCATTTTTATATTCTTTACGATCAGATCCATATTTATCAATTAACAGTACCAGTAAGGCGCCCACAAAAATAAAGAAAATGGCAAACCAGGTTTCCTGTTGTGAAAAATCGGGAAAATATCTTTTATAATTTTCAATGACTTTATTTCCGTTGATATCAAGCAATGTTTTTCCATTTACAATTTTATGCACTTCCATTTTCCAGGGCCAGACAATACCTAAAGAACCTGCTATAAAACCAATAATGATTGCCGTAACTGTTTGATGCCATAACTTTAACACATAACCTAAAATATGGGAAATTATCACCAGTCCAAAAGCGGAGCCTGCCGTAAATACTGTTATAATTTTAAGATACCTTATTCGAACTGAGCTTTCTAAAAAACTAAAATCACCCATAACAACTTCTGCGAGGGTTTTGTATAACATCGTAACCGAATCGACAAGCAGCAACACATAATTTCCCATTAAAATAAGAATAAACGATCCCGATAGCCCTGGCAAAGTCATTCCGGTAACCCCAATGATTCCACAGATAAACACAAACCACAAGTTGTCATTTTCCTTGGCAGGATTCATAAAACTAATGGCAATTCCAACGGCTATTCCAATGGCCATTGCAATGAGATTACTCCGCCTCCAATCCTTAAAATCTTTTGAAATATAGTAAATTGAGCCAATGATCATTCCAAAAAAGGAACTCCAAACATACAACTCATAATGTTTTAACAAATAATCCAATAGCAACGAAACGCTAAAATAACTAAAAATACTACCGCCCATAACAAGCGCTAAAAAAGTGCCGTTTATGTAGTAATAAAAACTTTTAAACCGCCCATTAATCAACAATAAAAAAGCTTTGTAATTTATTTTTCTAAATGAATAAATCAACTCTTCATAAAATCCGAACACAAAGGAAACCATGCCGCCCGAAACGCCGGGAACTTTATTAGCCGCACCCATAGAAAGTCCTTTAATAAAAAGGAAAAACTTGTCGGTAAAGCTGCGGTTTCTTGCCATAATTTATGCTTTATTAGAAATATTGGCCAATTTTTCCAACAGTATAATGACTGCAATACCGGAGATTGCCAAAATAATGGCCATCATTAATTGCGGATCTCCCTGATAGGAAAAAGGCGAAACACTTTGTTCATTAAAAGGAATCTTCACACCGTGAGAATTTACACGCCAGGTAAGCGTTTGCTTCCAAGGCCAAATTTTGTTCAATGAGCCCAAAATAAAACCCGTTAATACTGCCAAGGTATAATTTTTATGATGGTCAAACAACCAGCGCAACACTTTTGAAAACAATAACAATCCGATCACAGCGCCAATAGCCACAACACCAATTAATTTGAAATCTTTATTGTGAATGGCATCTAAAACAGGTTTATAGGCACCCAAAAGCACCAAAATAAAAGAACCGGAAATACCGGGTAAAATCATAGCACAAATGGCCAAAGCACCCGCAAAAAAGTAAAATATAAGTGAGGAACTTTCAGAAATTGCAGGATGTAAGGTGGTGATAAAATAAGCTGCAAATGCACCTATAATAAATAAAATGATAACTGGAGCATTCCATTTTTCAATTTGTTTGCCTACAAATAAAATACTTGCCAAAACCAGTCCAAAAAAGAAAGACCAAACTAAAATTGGCTTATTTTCTAGCAACCAGGAAATAAGTTTTGCCAATGAGACAATGCTGATGAAAATTCCCGACAAGAGTGCCAAAAGGAAATTACCGTTTATTGCTTTCCAGGCGGCTTTAAAACCTTCCTTTTTCAATAACTTTAAATTGGCCATACTAATGCCGCTGATTGAAGAAAGCAACTCTTCGTAAATACCGGAAATAAAAGCAATAGTTCCTCCGGAAACACCGGGAACCACATCGGCTGCACCCATGGCAACACCTTTTAGCGAAATAATGAAATAATCAATAAATTTTCTTTGTTGCATTTGTCGATAAAAGTTAATGGGCAAATGTAACATTTTATAATGAAACGAGCATTTCAAATTTTGAAACACAAAGAAATTATTAATAGCGAACAGCAGCTGTTACCGCTAAAAAAACAAAATTTAAACAGATGAAATTTATTTGAATTGTTTTATAATATCCTTTACTTTTTGAAGTTTATAAACTTCGGGGAATAGTTCCTTAATTATAGAATGATATTCAAAATCAATCGCCAATGCGTCTTTTAAATGCATCGCGCCCTTTGGATAATTTTTGAATTTAAAATACAAGCTTGCGAGCCTGTATTCAATTTCGGCAAAATCATCAAAATACAATTTGGCTTTAAGCAAATTCGTCAATGCGTCTTCATATTCTCCTAAAAAACACAACACATCACTCAGTCCAACCCAAATCACCAAATCCAGATCTTGCAATAAAATACATTGTTGAAACGCAATTACAGCCTCTTCAAAATAGTTAAGTTTTAAAGTGATTTCAGCATATTTACGCCAATATATTGAATTTGATTCATCAATCTCAATGGCTTTATTCACATAAAATAAAGCCTTGTCATATTTTTTCCCTTTGATGTGCAAATTGGCAATAGCAATCCAGCCTTTATCCAAAAGCGGATCTTCCTGTACGGCTTTTTTATAATATTTTAAGGCTAAAGTCGATTTTTTTAATTTTTCATAACATTCCCCAATCCTAAAAAAAACGAATGAAGTTGGATCATCAAATTTTATGGTAATCTTGTAATTTTCTATGGCTTCTTCAAAACGGCCTAATTCTTCCAGTGTTTTTGCCTTTTCTAGGTAAGCACCCACAAAATATTCATCAATCAATACGGCGAAATCAAAAGCACGAAACGCTTCAGTGTAATTTTCCACAATAAAATACTGTCGGCCCAATTGGTGCCAGGCAATTTCGTTGTATGGATCTTTATTGATGTAGGCATTCAAATATTCTGTTGCTTCCAAATGCTTATTTTGCATATCAAAGCAATAAATCACATTATAAAGTGCGGAGTAATCTTCAACATCGGCTTCCAGACACTTTGAAAAATTCAGCAAAGCTTCATCAAAATCATCCAAATACAAATATTCCATACCAATCAGGTTATAAATATCAGCTTCATCATCCGTATATTTTAAGGCAATTTTCAGTAAGGATATTGCTTTAAAATGATTGTCTTTTTTTGAAAAAATACTTGCCTGCTGCACATAAATTTCATCGTTGGCCGGTTCTATCGCCTGTAATTCTTTTAATAAAGCCGTAGCCTTTTCATATTCTTCGTCAAAAATCATTAATTCGGCCTGCAATAACTTTAACATCACCGAATTTGGATGTTGCTTTAGCCCTAAATTGATTGCTTTTTTCGCCAAAGAATTTTTGCCCGAATCTAAATAATAATGCACTATTTCTTCGAACTCAACAGAGTCGAAAAAGTAAACACTATTGGTTTTTAGCATTGATTCAAACTTTGATAGCGATATGTTATTTTCTTTTGGGGTTAAATCCATCATAAAATTTGCAAATTTAGTATCACATTAAAATTACGGGAACAAAGTAAGATATTAAAAATAACTTCTAAATGTTTTTAACAAATTAATTAACAAAATGCTTTATATTTGTATTCCAAACAATGTTTGGTACATCATGAGTAAAAAAATACTGCTTAGCTCAAAAGAAATTCACATCATTTTACATAGGTTGGCCTGTCAACTCATTGAGAATCATACCAATTTTGAAAATACCGTTCTGATTGGAATTCAACCTAGAGGAACTTACCTGGCTGAACGTCTGGTCACTATTCTGGAAAATGATTACCACATTCCAAACGTGCAATTGGGCTTGCTGGACATCACTTTTTATCGCGATGATTTTAGGCGCAGGGAAACGCCTTCCGAAGCAAACAAAACCAATATCAACTTTATTGTGGAAGATAAAAAAGTGGTTTTTATTGATGATGTGCTGTTTTCAGGAAGAAGTATTCGTGCCGCGCTAACTGCCATTCAATCGTTTGGAAGACCTTCAGAAATAGAACTTTTGGTATTAATCGACAGAAGATTTAGCCGTCATTTACCCATTCAGCCAAATTACAGAGGAAGTCAGGTCGATGTTTTTGACGAAGAAAAAGTTACGGTGCACTGGCAAGAAAAAGATGGTAAAGACGCCGTATATATTGTAAATAAATAATTCACTATGAGTCAGTTAAGCGTAGAACACCTTTTAGGAATAAAACATATAAACAAGGCTGATATTGATTTGATATTTAAAACAGCCGACCATTTTAAAGAAGTGATTAACAGGCCCATTAAAAAAGTGCCTTCGCTTCGTGACATTACCATAGCCAACCTCTTTTTTGAAAACAGCACAAGAACAAGACTTTCCTTTGAACTGGCAGAAAAAAGACTTTCTGCCGATGTTGTTAATTTTTCGGCAAGCCAGTCTTCCGTCACAAAAGGAGAAACCCTCATTGATACCGCCAACAATATTTTATCGATGAAAGTTGATATTATTGTCATGCGCCATCCCGCTGTTGGTGCCTGTGATTTTTTATCGCAGCACGTAAACGCAAAAATTGTGAATGCCGGCGACGGAACGCACGAACATCCAACCCAGGCCTTGCTCGACTCTTTTTCCATTCGTGAAAAATTGGGCAGTGTTGAAGGCAAAAAAATTGTGATTGTGGGCGATGTGTTGCATTCCCGCGTGGCACTTTCAAATATTTACGCGCTAAAATTACAAGGCGCCGAAGTAAAAGTTTGCGGACCTAAAACATTGATTCCCAAATATATTGAGAGTTTAGGCGTTGGTGTGGAATTTGACATTAAAAAAGCCCTGGAATGGTGCGATGTTGCCAATGTGTTGCGCGTGCAAAACGAACGTATGGAAATTAATTATTTCCCTTCAACCAGAGAATATTCACAATTATTCGGGATCAATAAGCCATTGCTCGACTCGTTAAGCAAGAAAATTTTGATTATGCATCCTGGGCCAATCAACAGAGGTGTTGAATTGACCAGCGAGGTTGCCGACTCCGCTGACCAGTCCATTATCTTGAATCAGGTAGAAAATGGTGTGGCCATCCGTATGGCGGTCATTTATTTATTGGCACAACAAATTGAACGAAATTAATGATGATTGTCACTAAAACTGAAACATACACACACATAAAACCGACCCAAATTTCAGTGGGCCAGTTCTTTGAAGTATTTAAAGAAAAGTTCAAAGAATTTAAAGGAGAACACCTTATTATTGATTTTTCTGAGAAAATTAACATAGAAATTAAAGAAATTTTATTATTTTTGAAGTTGAGTGTGCAACACAGAAAGAATGGTACAAGTTTTGTACTGGTTTCTGAGGGTATATCTTTTGATGATTTACCAGACGAATTAAATGTTGTTCCAACGTTTAACGAAGCTTTAGACATCCTTGAAATGGATGCCATTGAACGGGATTTAGGATTTTAAAACCAATTGGCTTATTGATGAAAAAACTACTTTTAATTACTTTTTTACTGTTTTTCTCATTTACTTTTGCGCAACAATCCGAGAAAAACAACGTGGATCCGACCAAAAATATGCCACAAGTAACGTTGCTGTCTGTTTCCGCTTACCCAAATCCATTTATTTCAGACACCAACATTAATTTTAGGTCTGTAAAAGCCCAAACCATAGTGTTTACGGTAAAAAATTTGTTGGGAACAACGGTGTATGAGGAGCAAATTGATGCTTCATCAGGCAATAACACTATTGCTTTCAACCGAAATAATTTAACCAAAGGCATGTACATTTATTCTTTGCAAACCGATGTTGAGATTGTCTCAAAAAGATTGGTGATTAAATGAGTTTGAAACTCACGATCTTAGGCTGTCATTCTGCAACACCACGCGTAAATGCGCACCCGACTGCGCAATTTCTGGAAATCAAAAATCACAATTTTTTAATTGACTGCGG
>JAWOHJ010000357.1:0-9950 GCA_046485225.1 Lutibacter sp.
CCAAGTGAACTTTCTGGAGGTGAAAAACAACGCGTTGCCATTGCTCGTGCCTTGGTTACCAACCCGAAAGTTGTTTTGGCCGATGAGCCAACAGGCGCTTTGGATTCAACCACAACACATTCCGTAATGGAATTGTTGAAAGAAATCAATCGTGAAGGAATGACTGTTTTTGTAATTACTCACGAAGAGGATGTTGCTGCAGAAACCGACAGAATCGTTAGGTTGAAAGATGGTATTATCATCAGTGATGAAAAAGTAAATAAAAAAGTAATTATATAAATTATGTTCGATTTAGACCGTTGGCAAGAAATATTTCAGACAATTCGCAAAAATAAATTGCGAACTGCGCTTTCCGGTTTTACCATCGCATTTGCCATTTTACTGTTTACTTTGTTGTTTGGCATCGGAAATGGTTTAAAACACACTTTTGAAAAACAATTTGCGGGAGATTCACAAAATTCTATCTATATCAGATCAGGAAAAACCACAAAACCTTATGAAGGTTTACAAAGCGGACGACAAATTCAATTCAGGAACGACGATTCTAAATTCATCAATGAAAAGTTTGAAGACAAAATTCAATTTTTCAGTCCAAATATCGAACGATTTGCGCAAGCATCCTACAAAGGCGAACAAAATCAATATACAGTTCGGGGCGTTTATCCTGATTATTTGCCACTGGAATCAGCTATAATAGAAAAAGGACGATTTTTAAGTTTTTTGGACATCAAAAAGAAAGGAAAAGTAATTGCTATAGGAAGGTTGGTTGAAAAGGATTTGTTCGGAAATTGGTCGGCCTTGGGAAAAAATATTGTGCTCGACGGACTTTCTTACAGAGTTGTTGGTGTTTTTAGTGATCCGGGCGGCGATAATGATGAACGTTTTATTTACGCACCTTTTACAACCTTGCAGGGAATTTATAAGCCCAATGATGAGTTGGATAGATTTGGCTTAACCTTCAATCCGAAATTAAGTATTGATGAAGCCATTGCGTTTTCAACCATGTTAACGCAAGTGCTAAAAGAAAAACATAAAGTCGACCCACGAGACCAATCGGCCATTCGAGTTCAAAATTATGCAGAAGGCGCCAAAAACGTGCAACAATTTATGGGTGTTTTAAATGTAATCATACTTTTTATTGGGATAGGAACCTTAATCGCGGGTGTAATAGGCATCAGCAATATTATGGTTTACATCGTAAAAGAACGCACCAAAGAATTAGGTATCAGAAAAGCATTGGGTGCAACACCAAGTAGTATTATCGGAATGATTATGATGGAATCGATCTTTATTACTGCTTTGGCCGGTTACACAGGTTTACTTATAGGTGTGTTTGCCTTGAAAGCTTTGGGAGACACTTTGGAAACCTATTTTATTTTGGATCCGAGCGTAGAAACGTATGTGGTGGTTGGCGCAACAGTTGTACTTATAATAGCAGGTACCATTGCAGGATATATACCTGCAAAAAGAGCAGCAAGTATTAAACCAATAGTAGCATTAAACGACGAGTAACATGATAAAATTTTTATTTGACGTAGATACGTGGCAGGAAATATACAGTAGCATTCGCAAAAATAAAACGCGTACCGCAATTACTATTATTGGTGTTATGTGGGGTATTTTTTTATTGGTTGTTTTATTGGGCGCTGCAAAAGGCGTTGAAAATAACTTCAATAAATTATTTGGAAGTTTTGCAACCAACAGTGTATTTGTTTGGGCGCAACAAACAAGTATTCCATTTAAGGGTTTTCAGGAAGGAAAAGGAATAACCCTTAAAATGTCGGATTTAGAGAGCATTAGAAATGAAATTCCAGGTATCGAATTTATTGTGCCACGTCATCAAGCCCAAGCATTGGTAATAAACGAATTTAAAACGGGTAATTTTGGAATTTTCGGAGATTATCCCGAGCAAGATGATGTTCAAAAAAAGGATATGATTTATGGAAGATCTATCAACCACAACGATATTGTTGAAAAGAGAAAAGTTTGCGTTATTGAAGAAGAAATTTATAAACAACTTTTCGATAAAGATGTGCAACCAATAGGTACCTATATCAAAATGAACAACATTAATTACAAGATTGTTGGGATGTATAAACAGGGCCAAATTGGAAGCGGAGGTCCGCAAGGAAATATTCACATTCCTTTCACAACTTTTCAACAAGTATACAATAGAGGTGACAGCGTTGGCTGGATGATGATTACAGGAAAACCTGAATATGACATTACCCAAATTGAAGCTGATGTAAAATTATTGCTGAAAACCTTGCATAAAGTACATCCTGAAGATGAAAGGGCGTTTGGCAGTTTTAACTTAGGAAAAGAAATAGCAAAAGTGACGGGATTTATTACCGGAATGCAGTTTTTAACTTGGTTTGTGGGAATTGCAACACTAATTGCCGGTGTATTTGCCATTGGAAATATTTTATTGATCACTGTTAAAGAACGCACCAAAGAAATTGGAATCAGGCGTGCGTTAGGCGCAAAACCTTGGGAAATTAAGCGCCAAATTATACTGGAATCGGTCTTTTTAACAAGTGTTGCAGGCGCTTTGGGAATTATTTCTGGCGGATTGGTTTTAATGATTATCGATGCAACTTTAGGAAAAGGAGATGATGCCGTTTTGTCAAATCCAACGGTTGATATTCCGGTAATTTTAATTGCAGCAGCAACTTTAGTCATATTAGGAACTTTAATCGGGCTAATTCCTGCACACACAGCAGTAAGTATAAGGCCTATTGAAGCATTAAGAGAAGAATAAACATTTGACAATTAATAATTAAAAAATAAAGCTTTCAATTTTAATAAAAATAACATAAACTGAAAATCAATCACTAATGAAAAAAACAATAATTTTTGGCGCAATAGGAGTAGCACTTATCGCTGTTTTGGCCTGGTTCGGGGCAAAAAACAGCAAATCTCCCATTGAATATGAAACAGAAAAACCATTTATAACCAATATTGTAAGAAAAACGGTCGCTACGGGTAAAGTAATTCCTTTGGAAGAAGTAGAACTTAAACCTAAAGTTTCGGGAATTATTGATCGTATTTATGTGGAAGAAGGCGCAAAAGTTAAAGTTGGCGATTTAATTGCCACCATTAGGGTTGTTCCAAACGTACAATCTTTAAATAGTGCTCAAGGTAATGTGAGAACAGCTCAATTGCGATATAACAATACAAAAACCCTGTATGACAGAAATAAAGGCCTTTTTGACAAAGGGGTGATTTCAAAACAGGATTTTGAAGCCGCTGAATTGAACTTAAACAATTCAAGGGCTGAGTTAAACAATGCCCAAAACAATTTGGATATTATTAAAAAAGGCTCTGCAGCCGGAATGGGAGAAACCGCAAATACTTTTGTGAAAGCAGAAATTTCTGGAACTGTATTGGAAATTCCGGTGCGTATTGGAAACCAAGTTATTGAAAGCAATACTTTTAATGCAGGAACCACCATCGCAACCATCGCCGATATGACAAAAATGATTTTTGAAGGCAGGGTTGATGAAGCTGAAGTGGGGAAAATTAAAAAGGGTACCGTTTTGGAAGTTTCATTAGGCGCCATTGAAAAGAAAAAATATCCTGCAAAACTAAACTTTATCGCTCCAAAAGGAACGGAAGAAAATGGTGCTGTGCAATTCAAAATTAAAGGCGATGTTACTTTGGATGACGAATTTTTTGTGCGTGCAGGTTACAGTGCAAATGCCGATATTGTATTGGAAAAGAAAGATAGTGTGCTATCTATAAAAGAAGCCTTGTTGCAATTTGACAAGAAAACCGAAAAACCATATGTGGAAGTAAAAACAGGAGATCAAAAATTTGAAAGAAGAGATGTGGATCTTGGTATTTCAGATGGTGTTAATGTAGAGATTTTATCGGGTGTTACCATAAAAGATGAAATAAAAATTTGGAACAAAACTTCTAAAAAAGAAGGTGAAGAGGAAGAAGAATAAAATAGTTAAAAATTAAATTAGTGAAAATTTAAAAGCGTTTTAATTTAATTTAAAACGCTTTTTTTGTAAATTTATCGAACAAGTTTTAACAACAGTTTTTTTATTGTAGTTTCTATGATTTTTATCAATAGAAAATTAATTTAAAATTACGAATTTTAGTGTATAATAATTTAAAACCGATTCGAAAATGGAAAGTCAGTTAGTATTCTTAAGTGATCTGAACTTCAACCTTGATGTTTGGAAAAGAGAGTTGAAGTTTCAAGAAAGTGAAATGGATTATTTTGAAGAAAAATTAGAACATATTGTGATGCGGAATCCCGGAAGCGATGTTCTGGTTCAATTAGAAAGTTTTCAAAATAAAATAATCCGTGAACGTGAGGTTATGGGTCATTTAAGACATAGAATTAGAATGAAAAGGAGAGAGTTGGCACATCAGGGCCAATTGGAAAAAAGTAATGATATTCTATTTCACGAAAAACAGGTGTTGTTAAAAGATGAAATGAAAACATTTGTAAATATGCATTATCAGCTTAAAGAAAAGATGATGGATTTCTTTCTGAAATATTTATAACGATTGAATGAATTATAAACAAAAAAATCGGAGTGAGAACTCCGATTTTTTTGTTTAAAAGTTAAGCTCAAATTTTATTTTTATGATTTGAATTCGGTAATTGTTTTTTTAATGATTGCAACGCAATCCAATAGTTGTTCTTCATTCATAACCAAAGGCGGCGCAAAACGAATAATGTTTCCGTGGGTAGGTTTTGCCAGCAAGCCATTGTCGCGCAATTTTAAACAAATATCCCACGCCGTTGAACTGTCTTCAGTGTCATTAATAACAATGGCGTTTAACAAACCTTTACCGCGCACCAGTTTGATAAGTGTTTGTGTTTCTATAAATTTTTGCATTTCACTTCTGAAAAGTTTTCCCAATTTGTCAGAATTTTCTGCCAGAGCTTCATCTTTAATTACTTTAAGCGCTGCAATAGCCACTGCGGCAGCCAAAGGATTTCCGCCAAAAGTTGATCCGTGTTGTCCGGGTTTTATGAAATCCATAATGTGATTATTGGCCAAAACAGCAGACACCGGATAAACGCCGCCACTCAATGCTTTTCCTAAAATTAAAATATCTGGTTTAACTTCAGGCGTTCCCGAGCAATTTTTATCGGCACAATCACAATTTCCGCAAGTTGCCAATAAGCGCCCGGTTCTGGCAATTCCTGTTTGCACTTCATCCGCAATAAATAAGACGCCGTGTTTTTCGCACAAAGCTTTTGCTTTTACCAAATAATCTTCCGCAGGCACATAAACGCCAGCTTCTCCCTGAATGGGCTCCACTAAAAATCCCGCAATATTTTTGCTCAATTTTAAGGCATCTTCCAGCGCTTCAAGATTGTCATAATCAATTTTTATAAAACCTTCTGTAAATGGTCCGAAGTTTCTGCGTGCATCTTCATCATTTGAAAAAGAAATAATAGTGGTTGTGCGTCCGTGAAAATTATTCTTGCAAACAATTATTTGTGCCTGATTTTCCGGAACTCCTTTTTTCTCATAAGCATATTTTCGGCAAATTTTAATCGCAGTTTCAACAGCTTCGGCGCCAGTATTCATAGGTAATACTTTATCGAAACCGAAAAATTCGGTCACGTATTTTTCATATTTGCCAAGCACATCATTAAAAAATGCCCTGGAAGTTAAGGTTAATTTACTCGCCTGTTCAGTTAAGGCGTTGATTATTTTTGGGTGACAATGTCCCTGATTAACAGCGGAATATGCCGATAAGAAATCGTAATAACGCTTGCCGTCCACATCCCAAACATACACACCTTCTCCTTTGGCTAAAACTACAGGTAAAGGGTGGTAATTATGTGCTCCGTAATTATTTTCTAAATCAATAGCTTGTTGTGATGAAATTTTTTCTGAAACCATCTTGGTAAAAAATTATAATTTAAAATCCTCAATTCCTCCTTTAGGAGAGAAATCATCCTCATATTTTGTGCAAATTACAAAATATTTCAAACTTATAAATGGCCTTAAATGTTTATTTTAATTGTTAAAACTTCCTTTTAAAAAAGATTGACAAAATATTACAAAGTTTGTCGTTAAAATTACATTCCTATTGAAATTAATTGAATAAATTTGCAATAACTTAAAACAAAATTTTAAAAAATGAAAAAATCGATATTGATATTAGGAGTGGTAGCTTTCTTTTTTGCGAGCTGTGGTGAAACAAAAAAAGAAGAAGTAAAACAAGAATTAGAAGCACCTGTTGAAGCACCTGCTGAAGAAAAAATTAAAACCTCGGATGATTATCTTGCTTTAGGGAAAGAATTATTCACCTCAAAAACATGTGTGACTTGTCACCAACCAGATGCCAAAGTAATTGGACCATCCATTAAAGAAATCAATAAAGTCTACACTGAAAAAGGCGGAAACATTGTAGCTTTTTTGAAAGGCGAATCTCCTGCAATTGTTGATACAGATCCAGGTCAAGTTGCTATTATGAAAGCAAATTTAGATGGTTTTGTAAAAAACTTAAGTTCTGAAGAGATTGCTGCATTAGCGCTTTACATGAGCAGTGTAAAATAAATCAGTAAAAATTATTATTTGAAAGCATCCCGAATTTTGGGATGCTTTTTTTATGCGAAAAATGGTACATTTGCAACATGGCAAGAAAAAACAAGCAATTTATTTTTGAAAATATTGAAGTGATTGATGCAGGTGCACAAGGCAAAACAATTGCCAAAGCACCAGACGGATGTGTTATCTTTTTAACCAACACAGTTCCTGGTGACATTGTTGATATTAAAACAGGTAAAAAAAGAAAAGCCTATTTTGAAGGTACGGCCATAAAATTTCATAAATATTCAGAAAAACGGGTGCAACCTGTTTGTCAGCATTATGAATTTTGCGGCGGTTGTAAATGGCAGGATATGGCTTATGAACACCAATTGGCCTACAAAGAAAAGGAAGTTATCAATAATTTAAAACGCATAGGACATTTGGATTTGCCTGAGGTAACACCAATTTTAGGCTGTTCTAACATCTATTTTTATAGAAATAAAATGGAATTTTCTTTTTCAAACAGCCGTTGGCTTACGTTGGAAGAAATAAATTCTACAGATGAAATAGACAACAGAAATGCCTGTGGTTTTCACATTGCAGGAATGTGGGATAAAATTTTGGATATTGAAAAATGCCATTTGCAGGAAGATCCTTCCAATCAAATCAGAAATTTTGTAAAGGAATTCGGCATAAAAAACGATATTGAATTTTACAATCCGCGAGAACAATCAGGACTTTTACGTACCATAATGATACGTATTTCATCAACAGGCGAAATCATGGTGGTGATTCAATTTTTGCAAGAAGCAAAAGAAAAAAGAGAAGCTTTGTTGAATGCCTTAATACAGGAATTTCCTCAAATAACCTCGCTTCAGTATGTAATTAACGGTAAAGGAAACGATACGTTATACGATCAAGATATTATGTTGTTCAGCGGAAGAGATCATATTTTTGAAGAAATGGAAGGACTTAAATTTAAAATTGGGGCAAAATCATTTTATCAGACAAATTCTGCACAAGCCTATGAATTGTATAAAATTACGCGTGATTTCGCCAATTTAACAGGCAATGAAATTGTGTACGATTTTTATACCGGCACTGGAACCATTGCACAATTTGTGGCAAAAAATGCCAAAAAAGTAATTGGTGTTGAATCGGTTCCCGAAGCCATTGAAGATGCAAAACAAAACGCAAAATTGAACAGTATTGAAAATGTTGAATTTTTTGCAGGAGATATGAAAGATGTTTTTAACGACAGTTTTATTAAAAAACACGGACAGCCAGATGTGATAATTACCGATCCGCCGCGTGACGGAATGCATAAAAATGTGGTGGAGAAATTGTTGGAAATTTTGCCAAAACGCATTGTTTACGTAAGTTGCAATTCGGCAACACAAGCCCGTGACTTGTCGTTAATGAAAGAACAATACAACATTATTAAAACCCAGGCAGTAGATATGTTTCCGCAAACCCATCACGTGGAAAATGTTGTACTTTTGGAACTAAAATTAAAGCAATAATGAGAAAATATTTAATATTGTTAATCATTTTAAGTTTTACGCTTGTCAATTGTGAAAAGGATGATATTTGTATTGAAACAACCACGCCAAAATTGATTGTGGTTTTTTACAACAATGAAATTCCTGCTACAAAAAAAGCGGTTACTTCGTTAACGGTTTCAGTCGAAAACCTTGGAAATATTTACGAAAACAAATCAATAGATTCTATTGCAATTCCTTTAGATTTAACAAAGAACAGCACACTTTATAAATTTAAATCGGGTGCAATAATTGATTCCATCAATTTTACATACGACAGAAGAGACGTGTTTGTTTCTCGTTCTTGCGGCTATAAAACCGTTTTTGAAAACTTGCAAATTGAAAGCAGAAGCGCAAATTGGATAAAAAATGATACCCTAAAAAATACAATCGTAGAAAATGAAACAGCAACGCATCTTACTATTTTTCATTAGTTTTTTAGTTTCGGCAACCATAAATGCCCAACAAAAAACCGATACCATAAAAACTAAGGAAAGTTACGGTTTACGAGTTGGCGTTGACTTAAGTAAACCTTTGATTTCGTTTTTGGAAGAAGATACGAAAGGATTGGAATTGGTTGGTGATGTTCGTGTTTTAAATAATTATTACGCTGCCGTTGAGTTGGGTTATGAAGATAAAACCACCAAGGAAGATTATATGAATTACACAACAAAAGGTTCTTATATTAAAGTTGGCGTAAACTACAACGCCTATAAAAACTGGGTTGGAATGACCAATGAAATTTATGTTGGAATGCGTTATGGTTTTAGCATTTTTAATCAAACGTTGAACAGTTATACGCCGAATGTAAAAGGAACTTATTTTATTCCAGTTGAAGTTTTGCCAAATACTGAATTTAAAGATTTATCGGCACATTGGGGTGAATTGGTTTTTGGAATGAAAGCAGAAACGCTTAAAAATTTGTATTTGGGTTTTAGTTTTAGTTTCAAAAAAATGATCAGCACCAAAGATCCTGAGAATTTTAAAAATCTCTACGTTCCTGGTTTTAACCGGGTTTATTTAAACGATACCGGATTTGGAATGAATTATACCCTAAGTTACCTTATTCCAATTGTGAAAAAAGAAAAGTAATTTTTTATAATTTTAAATTTTAATCTTTTTTGGCTTATGAAAAATATTCCAAGTGTTGATTTATCCGATTTTTTATCGGGAGATGCTGCAAGAAAACAAAAATTCATTAAAGAAATAGGGGAAGCTTACGAAGAAATTGGCTTCGTTGCGCTTCGCGGACATTTTTTGTCGGATGAACTGACAGAAAATTTATACAAAGAGGTAAAAAACTTTTTTGATTTACCCGAAAAAGTTAAGCAATCCTATGAAATTGAAGGAATTGGCGGACAAAGAGGTTACACTTCCTTCGGAAAAGAAAGCGCAAAAGGTAAAAAAGAAGGTGATTTAAAAGAGTTTTGGCATTTTGGACAAGAAGTGGAAGGCAATGAGGCTTTAAAAGCGGAATATCCAAAAAACGTTATCGTGAAGGAAATTCCTAATTTCAACAATGTTGGAATGGAATCCTATAAAATGCTCGAAAAAACAGCCATCTATGTGTTGCGTGCTTTGGCTTTATATATCGGTTTGGATGAAATGTATTTTGATAAATATGTGGTTAACGGAAACAGTATTTTACGCCCAATTTACTATCCGCCAATTGTTGGTGAACCAAAAGGCGCCGAAAGAGCGGCTGCACACGGAGACATTAATTTAATCACGCTTTTAATGGGTGCGTCTTCGGCAGGATTGGAAGTTAAAAATAAAAAAGGCGATTGGATTCCCGTAACTTCGTTGCCGGAACAATTGGTGGTCAATGTTGGGGATATGCTGGAAAGATTGACAAACAACAAATTGCGGTCAACCATTCATCGTGTTGTAAATCCGC
>JAWOHJ010000081.1:0-3983 GCA_046485225.1 Lutibacter sp.
AATTTTAATGGCATTATGCTCGATAAATCAAAGACAATATTAAATTCAGGCAACAGGGCTTTTAATTATGGAGACGCGCTTTTTGAAACCTTGAAAATAGCAGATTCTAAAATTTATTTTTTGGAAGACCACTATTTTAGGCTGATGGCTTCCATGAGAATGTTACGTATGGAGATTCCCTTAAATTTTACGATGGAATTTTTTGAAAGTGAATTGCTGAAAACTTGCGAACAAAATAACTTGGAAAATGCAAGGATTCGAATGACTGTTTTTAGAAAAGAGGGCGGACTTTACAATCCAACCACCAATCAAATTGATTATTTAATCGTTGCCGCGCCATTGACTATTTTGGTGAAAGAAACTTATACCGTTGATATTTTTAAGGATTATTACCTCAATTCCGATATTTTGTCAACCTTAAAAACCACGAACAAAATAACCAATGTTCTGGCGAGTATTTATGCTTCGGAAAACGGGTTTGACAATTGTATTTTAGTGAATGAAAGAAAACAAGTGGTTGAAGCCATTAACGGAAATATTTTTACGGTAAAAGGAAATATGATAAAAACACCATCAATTTCAGAAGGTTGTATCAAAGGAATTACACGAAAGAAAATCATCGAAATTGTTTCAAAAAGTGACGATTATACCATAGAAGAAACTGAAATTTCGCCTTTCGATTTACAAAAAGTCGATGAGATTTTTATCACGAATGTTATTGTGGGTATTCAGCCGATAACGCAGTATAAGAAAGCCACATTCAATACAAAAGTTTCAAGAGAATTGGCTTTGGCATTAAGTAAGTTAAGCTAATTTAAGGCTGGATTTTTTGGTGCGTTAGCCCAAATTTGGTATTCACCACCAAATTCCATCAATTGATTTTTCCATAAAGTATCGCTGTTTACCTGCAATAAATTTGGATATTTATTTTCGGTGACCACCCAGGAAGATTCGTTTAATTCTTCTTTTAATTGTTCTACAGACCAGCCTGAATATCCTAAGAAAAAACGAATATCAGTATCTTTCAGCGTTTTGTTATTTAACAAATCGGTTAAAGTTTCAAAATCGCCGCCCCAATACATATTTTTGTCAATTTTAATGCTGTTGGGAATTAAATCGGGTGAATTATGGATAAAATAAACGTTTTCTTGTTCAACGGGCCCGCCATTATAAATTTTGAAATCACAATTTATTTCGGGAATTAAATCGTTCAAGACAAATTTTGAAGGTCGGTTCAAAATAAAACCAACACATCCATCTTCCCCATGTTCTGTTAAATAAATTACGGATCTGTTAAATGCTTTGTCATTTAAAATGGAAGGTTCTGCAACCAGTAATCTGCCTTTTGATGGATTTTTTGTTAGCATATAATCGTTATGAATTAATAAATATAACAAAATTTATCAATAAAAAAAACTCTCTAAGTATTTTTTAGAGAGTTTAGTGTTATAAGAAAAATTCTTACATATTAGTTTACAGCATCGCTAAGTCCAGCTCCTGCTTTAAATTTTACAACATTTTTTGCTGCAATTTTAATTGTTTTTCCAGTTTGAGGATTTCTTCCTTCTCTTGCTGCTCTTTTAGATACAGACCAAGTTCCCCATCCAACTAAAGCTACTTTATCTCCTTTTTTAAGAGCGCCAGTTACATTTTCTGTTAATGATTCTAAAGCTGCTTTCGCGGCTGCTTTTGTGATACCGGCATCGGCTGCCATTGCATCAATTAAATCTGATTTGTTCATAAATTTAAATGTTAAATTAATTGGTTAAACATATTTTGCTACTAAATAGCTTAACAAAGTTATACGGAATAAGGGTTTGTGCAAGTTTTTGCTAAAAAAAGTGATCTTTTTGTTGATAAATACTAGGAAATGTTAATAACCTAAGCCGTAATTGCTGAAATATGCCTGAAGCCCTATAAAATAAGGAGTTTATTGCAAGTGTGCATTTTCATGAAATCTGAAGCCATTTAGCAAACTTTTGCTGTCCATTTGTTTTTTGCCGGCAAGCTGTAAACTTTCAATAATAATATATCCCCCGTTAACCGCTACTTTAATGTCATTTTTTGAAGTGATTAAGGTTCCTGTTTTATATTGATGCGATGCAGATTCTTTTTTTACACCATAAATTTTAACCTTAATTTCTTCGTTGTTATTTAGGAGGGTTGTCCAGGCAGCCGGATAAGGATTTAAACCCCGTATTAAATTGTAAACATTGGATAAAGATTCATTCCAATCAATTTTACACGTTTCCGTAAATATCTTTGGCGCCGGTTTTTCTTCAATTTCAGGCTGTTTTATGGTTTCTACAGTTCCTTTTTCAATCAGCTGAACCGTTTTTACCACCAAACTGCTGCCGACTTCCATTAATTTATCGTGTAATTCGCCTAAAGTTTCATCATCGCCAATGGCAACTTCTTCCTGTAAAATAATGTTTCCGGTATCAATTTTTTCATCAATAAAAAATGTGGAAACCCCTGTTTTAGTTTCGCCGTTAATGATGGCCCAGTTTATGGGTGCTGCGCCTCGGTAATTTGGTAAAAGTGATGCGTGCAAATTGAATGTGCCGTATTTTGGAAGTTGCCAAACCGCTTTTGGCAGCATTCTAAAAGCAACTACAATTTGTAAATTGGCATTTAAGTTTTTTAATTGATCGAGAAATTCTTCACTTTTTAAATTGCCGGGCTGTAAAATAGTCAGGTTATGGTCTAACGCATATTTTTTTACGGCTGATTGTTGCATTTTTTGTCCCCTTCCGGCAGGTTTATCGGGTGCGGTAATAACGCCAACTACGTTAAATTTTGCTTTTACAAGGGCAGCTAACGTCGCAACGGCAAAATCCGGAGTTCCCATAAATACGATGCGTAAATCTCTCATTAAAAAGTGCGTTTAAATTTATTTTGCGAAGTTATCGTTATTTTATTTTTTTCTAACAGGATTTTTAATGAATTTAAAATTTCAGCTTCCGTGTAATCTAACAAAACAACCAATTCCTGTGAAGAAAGTGTGCGATCTTTCAGCAATTCCGTGATTTGATCCAACATGGTTTGTATTGAATTTTTTGCAGCTTTTTTAGCCAAGCAATTGTCACAGGTGCCGCAAGGTTCCGTTGCAATTTCATTAAAATAGGAGAGAAACTGATTGGTTCTGCAGGTTTTTGTGTTCTCAATATAGGAAATCACCGCTTTCAGTTTTTCCGATTTTAAATTATTTTGTTGCTCAATATTTTTTGAAATGCTGTTGATGGTATAATTATCGTCCCTCGCAATTAAAAATGAAAGTCGGGAAGTGGTGTTTTCGTAGCTGTAATGCACAATGCCGTTGCTGTGCAATTCCTTAAGGTGCTTAACCACTTCATTTTTTGAACAATTTAATTTTTTGGAAAGCTTGAATTCATTAATAATGGTATAATGCTCAAAAATGCCTCCATAACTTCTTAAAATGAGTTTAATAAGTTCATTTGTTGAAGGATGGTTGCTTAAATAATCAAAAATCTGATGATTGTTGACCAAAAATTTGAGCGTTGATTTTTTATTGTAATTTTCATCGAGCAAAACAATATTTTCCCGCTCCAAAACTTTGATGGCGTTGTAGGTTAACAATAAGTTGAGGTTATAGGTTACGCAAAATTCCTGCAAGGAAAAACTGAACGATTGCTCAGGCATTTCTCCAAATGAAATGGCATAATACTGGTTTAAATGATTATAAACGAGTTTTACGGTTTTTGTGGTAGCGGTATTGGCTTCAAATTTGGCCGAAGCTTCATAAAGTGTTGTTTTATTGGCTAAAATGATGGCATAAGATGTTTTGCCGTCTCTTCCTGCTCTTCCTGCTTCCTGAATGTAATTTTCCAGGCTGTTTGGGATGTTGATGTGAATAACGGCTCTCACATTCAATTTATTGATACCCATTCCAAAAGCATTGGTGGCCACCATAATGGGCGTTTTATCGCTCATCCAATTGGTATAGGCTTCGTTTTTTTCGA
>JAWOHJ010000373.1:0-3579 GCA_046485225.1 Lutibacter sp.
ACGATCACATTCCGTTTCAATCGGTGATTATGCCTTCAGAAGCAAAATTAGTTCGGTTAACCATTGAGAAAAGAGGACAAATCATTGGCTATATTCAGGGCGCCGGTGATGCTGTTCCAACTGCTTTACGTCAAATGGGTTATACCGTTGTTGAACTAAATGAGGATGATATCACACCTGAAAAATTGGTGAATTTCGATGGGGTTGTGCTTGGAATCAGGGCTTATAACACCAATGACCGGGCAAAATTTTATCAAAAATTCTTGCACAGCTATGCTGAAAACGGCGGGACTTTAATTGTGCAGTACAACACCAATTCCCGACTTAAAGTTGATGCGCCGGCACCATTTCCTTTAAAATTATCGAACAATAGGGTTACAGAAGAAGATGCCGAAGTTCGGATGATCAATCCTTCCCACGAATTGTTGAATTTCCCAAATAAAATTACCAATAAAGATTTTGAAGGCTGGGTTCAGGAACGCGGTTTGTATTTTCCAAGCGAATGGGATCCGAAATTTGAAGCAATTTTAAGCATGAACGATAAGAACGACCCCGAAAGCAAAGGAAGTTTGCTGGTTGCCAAATACGGAAAAGGGAATTTTATTTACACCGGATTAAGTTTTTTCAGGGAATTGCCTGCCGGTGTTTCGGGTGCTTATAAATTGTTTGCAAATATGCTTTCAATCGGAAAAAATAAGTCGGAAAAAACTTTAAAAAACTAAGATGGAAAAACAAAAATACATCTGGAAAAAGGAATATACCGTTGTTTTAATTGCCAATGCGGTTTATATTGTGCTGTTTTATGTTATCATGAAAAATTTCTCCTGATATGCAGTGGCTGGACTGGTTGGTGCTTATCGGCACATTGGGATTTATTGTTATGTATGGCGCATGGAAAACACAGGGAAGCAAAAACGTAACCGAATATATTAAAGGCGGGAGCGAAGCAAAATGGTGGACCATCGGTTTGTCAGTAATGGCAACGCAAGCCAGTGCTATTACCTTTTTATCAACGCCCGGCCAGGCATTTCACAGCGGCATGGGTTTTGTACAATTTTATTTCGGATTGCCCATTGCGATGGTGGTTATTTGCCTGGTTTTTATTCCCATTTACCACCGATTAAACGTTTTTACCGCCTATGAATATTTAGAAACCCGATTCGATTTAAAAACCAGAACCATAGCCGCCATTTTATTTTTAATTCAACGTGGTTTGGCAGCCGGAATCACCATTTTTGCACCTGCCATTATTTTATCGGCCGTTTTGGGCTGGGATTTGAACACTTTAAACATTATTATTGGCGCTTTGGTAATTATTTATACCGTAACCGGCGGAACAAAAGCCGTAAGCGTTACCCAAAAACAGCAAATGGCCGTCATTTTTTTCGGAATGTTTGTGGCATTTTATTTAATCGTCAGTTATTTACCGGCTGACATTACTTTTTCGAAAGCCCTTAAAATTGCCGGAGCCAGCGGTAAAATGGAGGTGCTGGATTTCTCTTTTAATTTTGAAAATCGCTATACTTTTTGGAGTGGTATTATCGGCGGAAGTTTTTTGGCACTTTCCTATTTTGGAACCGACCAAAGTCAGGTGCAACGCTATTTGTCGGGGAAATCAATGAAAGAAATGCAACTCGGACTTATTTTTAACGGATTGTTAAAAGTTCCTATGCAATTTTTTATTTTGTTGGTGGGCGTGATGGTTTTTGTTTTTTATCAATTCAACGCATCACCTTTAAATTTTAATCCGGCTGCCGATACAGCTGTTAAAAATTCGATTTATTCCGAAGAATACAAAGAACTTGAAAATAAACATTTAGAAATTGAAAAAAGCAAATCTGTTGCGAATTTGAACTACGGAATTTCTCTTGAAAGTGATAATAACACACTTCAGCAGGAAAAATCGGTTAAGGAAATTCAGGCGTTAAACTTGTTGGAATTGGAAAATAGGGAACAAGCCAAAGAAATTATCAAAAAAGCCGATAATTTGGTTGAAACCAACGATAAAGATTACGTTTTTATTCATTTTATTCTCAACAATCTTCCAAGAGGATTAATTGGATTGTTGCTTGCGGTAATTCTTTCTGCAGCTATGTCCAGCACAGCTTCCGAACTCAATGCCTTGGCAAGCACAACGGTTATCGATTTGTATAAAAGAAATGAAAAGACAGTAAAAGACGACCGGCATTATGTGAAAGTGTCAAAATGGTTTACGCTGTTGTGGGGAATATTGGCAATCACATTTGCCTGTTTTGCCAATTTATTTGACAATTTAATTCAGCTGGTCAATATCATCGGTTCTATTTTTTACGGAAACATTTTGGGCATATTTTTACTGGCATTTTTTGTGAAATACGTAAAAAGCAATGCTGTTTTTGTGGCGGCATTAATCACGCAAGTCATTGTAATTGTTGGCTATATGTATGATTGGATGCCTTATTTATGGTTGAATTTATTTGGTTGTATGTTGGTGATGGGTATCGCGATATTGCTTCAGGGATTTTCAGGTTCAGAAGTAAAAGAGTAATTTTTTTGAATTTCTTTTAAATTAAAATTATGGTATCTTTAAAAAAAAGTTGAAAATTATGACAAAAGAAACCGCATTAAAACTATTTGAACAAAAGCAAGTCCGTTCTTTATGGAGTGAAGAAAAAGAAACATGGTATTTTTCTATTGTTGATGTTGTTGCTATTTTAACCGAGAGCAGGGATGCTTTTGCATATTGGCGAAAACTAAAGCAAAGACTTAAAGCCGAAGGAAACCAAACCGTGACGAATTGTCACGGTTTGAAAATGGTTGCTGCCGATGGCAAAATGAGAATGACCGATGTTGCTGATACCACGCAATTATTTCGATTAATCCAATCTATTCCATCTCCTAAGGCTGAACCCTTTAAACTTTGGTTGGCCCAAGTTGGAAGCGAACGGCTTGATGAAATGCAGGATCCAGAATTATCCATTGACAAGGCTTTGGAACATTATTTACAATTGGGCTATTCTGAAAGCTGGATCAACCAGCGTTTAAAAAGTATTGAAATTCGCAAAGAACTTACCGATGAATGGAAAAATAAAGGGTTAAAAGAAGGTGCTCAATTTGCCATATTAACAGATATCATTACCAAAGCATGGTCTGAAAAAACAACCAAAGAATACAAAATTTTAAAAGGGTTGAAAAAAGAAAATCTTCGGGACAATATGACAAATACGGAATTAATTTTGAATATGTTGGCTGAAGCTTCCACCAAAGATATTTCGCAAGCGATTAACCCAAAGAATTTTACCGAAAGTCAAAAAGTAGCGCAACAAGGAGGTAATGTTGCCAAAGTTGCATTAAAAGAATTGGAGGATAAAACTGGTAAAAAAGTGGTAACTCCCGTTTCTGCAAAAACACTTTTGGAAAATAAAAGAAGAAAGGAATAATTTCATTATCGACTTGAAAAGTATGAAAAATCACAAGAAAATAGCTTTTACTCTTCACGCAATAATGTAAAAGCTGTCTGAAAATTAATTTTCAGACAGCTTTTACATTATTGCGTGAAGAGTAAAAGCTATTTTCTTGTGATTTTTCATACTTTTCAAG
>JAWOHJ010000061.1:0-5285 GCA_046485225.1 Lutibacter sp.
TCCATCACCGCTTCACTCATCGTTGGATGCGGATGGATGGTTTTAAGCACTTCATGCCCTGTAGTTTCCAGTTTCCTTCCCAAAACAGCTTCTGCAATCATATCGGTAACGCCGGCGCCAATCATATGGCAACCAAGCCATTCGCCATATTTCGCATCGAAAATCACTTTCACGAATCCGTCAGGCGTTCCCGCAGCTTTCGCTTTTCCTGAAGCAGAAAACGGGAATTTTCCAATTTTCAGTTCGTAGCCTTTTTCCAAAGCTTGTGCTTCTGTGAGTCCAACGCTGGCAATTTCAGGAGTAGCATAGGTACAGCCCGGAATGTTTCCGTAGTCTATGGCTTCGGTATGCAAGCCTGCAATTTTTTCCACACAGGTAATGCCTTCCGCAGAAGCCACATGGGCCAGGGCAGGACCCGGAACAACATCCCCGATGGCGTAATAGCCCGGAATATTGGTCTGGTAAAAATCATTTACGATGATTTTATCACGGTCGGTTACGATCCCTACATCTTCAAGTCCGATATTTTCTATATTTGATTTGATGCCCACAGCTGAAAGCACGATGTCGGCTTCCAGTATTTCCTCACCTTTTTTGGTTTTAACAACCGCTTTAACACCTTCTCCTGAAGTATCAACAGATTCTACTGAAGAGCTGGTCATCACTTTTACGCCCGATTTTTTAAAGGAGCGTTCAAATTGTTTGGAAACGTCTATATCTTCCAGAGGCACCAAATTTGGTAAAAATTCCACAATGGTCACTTCCGTTCCCATCGCGTTATAAAAATGAGCAAACTCAACGCCGATAGCGCCTGAACCCACCACAATCATTTTTTTAGGTTGTGACGGCAAGGTCATCGCTTCCCGGTAGCCGATTACTTTCTTTCCGTCCTGCGGTAGGTTTGGCAATTCACGTGAACGTGCGCCGGTAGCAATAATGATATGGTCGGCACTGTATTCGGTCACTTTTCCTTCCGAATCAGTCACATCCATTTTTTTGCCGGTTTTCAGTTTCCCAAAACCATCAATGACATCGATTTTATTTTTTTTCATCAAAAACTGAACGCCTTTGCTCATCCCGTCCGCTACATTTCTGCTGCGTTGGATCACGGCTCCAAAATCTTTGTCGATGGCTTCGGCTTTTAAACCGTATTCATCCACATGTTTCAAATAGTCATAAACCTGGGCGCTTTTTAACAAGGCTTTGGTTGGAATACAACCCCAGTTCAAACAAATGCCGCCTAAATTTTCTCTTTCTACAATAGCCACTTTAAAACCAAGTTGTGATGCCCTGATGGCAGTAACGTAGCCTCCCGGACCACTTCCTAAAATAATAATGTCGTATTTCATGTTTTATTTGTTTAATCGTTTATTTTTTAATTGTGTAATCGTTTAACCGTTTAGTTGAACTTTTAATATTTAACTTCGGTCTCCGGTCTCCCGTCTTCTGACTTTTTAAATACATTCCAGTTTTACACACCCCTAGCCTCCCGCAAAAAAGCGGGACAGGCACTCTCAAGAGGGGAGTTAATCGTGGTGAACTTTTAACTTTTAATATTTAATATTTAATATTTTTTTGATTCCAGTTTTAACACCCCTTACCCATCCCAAGAGGGGAATATTAGCCGTTTAACTCACTTTAGTCTTTTCTCTCTGTTCTCTATTCTTTATTCTGAACTCTTAACTTATTAATTATAAATTATCAATTCGGCTAGGGGGCCTTTACATCCGTTCCGGAACCTCAATCCCCAATAATTTAAACGCAGCTTTGATGATTTCACCCACTTTTGCCGAAAGCTGTGTTCTCAGTATTTTTTCATTTTCGTTTTCACTTCCTAAAATTGGCAGACTCTGGTACAACGAATTGTATGCTTTCACCAAGTCGTACGCATAATTTGCGATAATGGCCGGACTGTGATTTTTGGCGGCATTTTGTATGATGTCAGGAAACAGCTGAATTTGTTTGATCAAATCACGTTCCTTTTCATGCAAGTCGAAGACTGTTATTGTTTTTGAAAAATCAAAATCAGCTTTTCTGATGATGGATTGAATTCTGGCATAGGTGTATTGAATGAACGGACCGGTGTTTCCGTTAAAATCGACAGATTCTTCTGGATCAAATAGGATACGTTTTTTTGGATCTACCTTTAAAATATAATATTTCAGGGCACCCATCCCTATTATTTTATACAAAGCCTCTTTTTCCGGCTTTGAGTAGCCTTCCAGTTTTCCCAATTCCTGTGAAATGTTTCTTGCGGTGTCCACCATTTCCAGCATTAAATCATCGGCATCCACCACAGTTCCTTCACGCGATTTCATTTTACCGCTTGGTAAATCTACCATACCATACGATAAGTGGTATAAATTATGGGCCCATTCAAAGCCCAGTTTTTTAAGAATCAGAAACAATACCTTGAAATGGTAATCCTGCTCATTGCCAACGGTATACACCAGTTCGCTTAAGTCAAAATCTTTAAAACGCTCAATGGCAGTTCCTATGTCCTGCGTCATATACACCGCGGTGCCGTCCGATCGCAGCACAATTTTTTCATCCAGGCCGTCGTCAGTCAGGTCAATCCAAACCGAACCGTCTTCCTTTTTATAAAAAACACCTTTCTCAAGTCCGATCGCAACCACGTCTTTTCCCAGCAAATAGGTAATGCTTTCGTAATAATTTTTATCAAAATCAACGCCAAGTTCCTTATAAGTTTGTTCAAATCCGGCATAAACCCATGTATTCATAGTTTTCCAAAGAGAAACGACTGCTTCATCTCCCGCTTCCCATTTGAGCAGCATTTCTTGTGCTTCAAGCAAAATAGGTGCCTGTTTTTTTGCTTCTTCTTCAGTTTTCCCTGCTACAATTAATTCGGCAATTTCTTCTTTATAGGCTTTGTCGAAGGCCACATAGTAGTTGCCCACGAGCTTGTCGCCTTTTAAACCGGTGCTTTCAGGCGTTGCACCATGGCCAAAACGTTGCCATGCAAGCATACTTTTGCAAATATGAATGCCCCGGTCGTTTATGATTTGTGTCTTGTATACTTTTTTCCCTGAAGCCTTTACAATCTCGGCCACGGAATAGCCCAATAAGTTATTTCTGATGTGCCCCAAATGCAGCGGCTTGTTGGTGTTTGGGGAAGAATATTCCACCATCACGGCTTTTTCGGCCGGATTGGGTGTTACAAATCCGAAATTTGGTGTCTGGTAAATATCATTAAAGGCATTCAGAAAGAATTCATCAGCAATCACCAGGTTCAAAAACCCTTTAACCACGTTAAAATCTGTGACTTCGGCTACATTTTCTTTTAAATAGGCGCCCAGTTTGGTGCCAATTTCAACAGGATTTCCTTTGATATAGCGTAAAAGCGCAAAAATAACCACGGTGATGTCCCCTTCAAAATCTTTGTTGGTGGCCTGAAATTCCACGGAATCTACATCGACATCGTAAATTTCTTTGAATCCTTTTTTAATGGCTGTTTCTAAACTGTTTTGCATCTTTTTTTGCTGAAATCTGTTAAGGAGCAAAAGTACGATAATTTTTAAAAGTTTAAATTGTATTTTTGCCAATAAATTAAATAGATGGAAGCGTTTTTAAAAGAATTGCCGGGTTTGGCGAAAGAAAAATACCCGGAAACCAAAAAATATTTCGAAAAGTTAAAAAAACGCACGCCCAACAATTTGGATTTTGTGGTGCATGAATTGCATAACAGCGAATTTACGCGAACGGATTGCTTAACCTGCGGGAATTGCTGTAAAACCACCAGCCCTATTTTTACGGAGAAGGACATTCAGCGCATTGCCAAGTATCTGAAAATGAAAGAGCATCAGTTTATCTCCACCTATTTGGAAAGAGATCCCGAAGATTTTTATGTGTTAAAAACTGCGCCCTGTACCTTTTTGGATTTAAACGACAATATGTGCACCATTTATGATGTGCGACCAAAAGCCTGCAACGAATATCCCCACACCAACCGACGAAAATTTATCCAGCTCACCGATTTAACGATGAAAAATACGGAAATCTGTCCGGCAGTTTATAACATTCTGGAAGCATTAAAAAAGAAATTGCCGCTTTAACTGTTGAACTGTTTAATTGTTGATGCGTGTAATCGTTGAACTATTAACTTTCACCTTTCACCTTTTAACGAATAACATATCTGTCAGGCAGTTTACAACATCTTCGAAGCATTAAAAATGAAATTGCCGCTTTAGTGGTTTAAGTGTTTAATCGTTTAATTGTTTAACTGTTTATTTGTGTAGTTGTTTTTTTGTTTAAAGGTTTAATTTTATTTTTCCTTTAAACTTTAAACTTTCACTTTCCCAACATTAATTCCCCCTTCGGGGGTTAGGGGGCCATGAAGAAAGGGAAGCCAATAATACCGCTTGTAACCCCTTACAATCGATATCTTAGTAGCTTCCCAGTTTTTTTAAGCACCACAATTTATTGTAATGACTTAATAATTCGTTTAAGGATTTTAAACCCTCTATATTTTGTTTGAAAAACCGTTGTGGGGACAATGATTTTTTTGATGAACTTATAGTTAAAACCGTTGTGGGGACAATGATTTTTGATGAACTTTTAACTAAAACCGTTGTGGGGACAATGATTCTTTTTGATGAACTTATAATTAAAACCGTTGTGGGGACAACTCTTGGCTAAAACCGTTGTGGGGACAACGCGGATTTATACTTTTTTTAAAGTAAAATACATTTTTGTGGAGTCACAACTTCACCCAATTGGTTGACGTAGTTGAAACCAGGCATCATAGTGTTAATGTATATTCTGTTAACTTTTTTAGTTATAGCAGTCGTATTGTTTAGGCTGTTGTTCACTACCTTTAAAAAGTTAAGGCTTTCGATTTGTTGTAATTGTGTTGCTTTCATCTTGTTTAATTTAGGGGTTTAAAATTAACTTCCGTTTGTGTGAGGATTGACTGTATTTTAGGTTATTTTTTGATGAAAATATTGGTAAAATAATTTCTGTTATCGGTACTGGATTCCATAGAGATTCCGAAGTGAGTATAGTCCGGATTTTCAATAATTTTTCTGTGTCCGTCACTGTTTAACCATCCTTTTACAACACCTTCTGCAGTGCTGTAACCGTAAGCTACATTTTCACCAACCGATTTTGCGCCGGCTTCACTCATTAATGTTTGAGATCTTTGTGCGAAATTGTCGTGGCTTACCTGACCAACTTCAATCATATAATCGGTATGACCTTCAGCCACGGTGGAAACAAGATTTAAAGTGTTTAATGCACTTAAGCCTAAACTTGTTCTGTGTGCGTTT
>JAWOHJ010000070.1:0-6579 GCA_046485225.1 Lutibacter sp.
GCGCTTATAATATTGCCGTCACTGGTGTAAAAATCTGTGGTATTGTTATCGGCTTTTAAAAAAAGGATTTCATCTGTATTAAGGTATTGATAATCTTTATTCGATTTCAAACAAATATTTTTGTTGATAATGGCAGGGGATTTTTTTTGAAATTTTAAAATGGACTTTCTTATTTCCAATTCTGATAACGGATTTAATATAAAATCAAAAAAACCATTTTTTATTGCTTCATATGCTTTCTCTTTTGAAGAAGATATTGCAATAAAAACAGGAAAATAATCACTGAACAATAAGTTTAACTCCTTTACAAATTCAAATGGTTTTTCAAAGGTGTTGTCTAAATTAAAAAACACCAAATTGGGAGTTTCCTTTAAAATAAAGTTTAATGCTTGATTGTATTCACCCGAAACGCCAATACAATTAAATTCATTATAATCTTCCAAAACATTTTTGATGCATTGAATTGAATTTGGCTCTTTATTTATGATGAAATAATTACGCAACTTTTGTATAAAATTTAGTGAATAAATTTATGGGAATTTTCTTTACAATTTGTAAGGTTTTTCATTACAAAGTGAAAGGGTAATCCTTTGTTTTATAAATTTTGGATTATTAAATTTGAAGTTAGCTTTAGGTAAATATTAAGATATCAAAAAATTATATTTTCAGGCTAACAATGTTCTTTACCCCAAATAATTAACCGCTAAATTAAAAAAACAAACATGGTTTCCGCAAAATTCAATCACCGAACAGCCATACTGGAATCCAAATTTGAAGGAGAATTAACCGTAAAAGAATTGATTGAATGTAGCATTACCGTAAAAGAGAATGCTACTTATCCCAGATTTTTGAAAAAATTGATAGATTCTAAAAATGCTTTTGTGAATTTTTCTTCAAATGAATTATCATTAGTGGCCGAAGAGCATCACAAGATTGTTGAAAAATATGATTATATAGTTACAGCAATCATTTTGGATACACCTAAGGAGACGGCTTTTGCAATGATATTTCAAAATTTAATTAAAAATAACAAGTCAAAATTTCAACTTTTTTCTACCAGAGAAGCTGCCGTAAGATGGTTAAACAATTATACTGAATCAAACTGTCAACACAATTAAAATTTGTACCTCTTTTTAATAAAACTCCATAAATAAAAAAAGCCGAAACAAGTTGTTTCGGCTTTTTTCGTACAAGAGGCGGGTTCCGATAGCTATCGGAATGAACACGTAAAAACTTTACAGATTATTTTGAGGGATTTCAAATCTGCATAGGCAGCTAATTGCTCATTAAATTGAAAATTATTTTTTAGCAAACAATCGGTAATGTTCTTAAAACAATTGGTTGCGTTTTTTCAAAATATGGTTCTAAACATTTACTTTAAACACAGTAAAAACTTGAAAATAAAATACTTAAACGAATAAAAATCAAATATTTTTATTAGTTTTATTGTACTACTAACTAATAAAATTTACTAACATGAGAAAAATCACACTTATTTTGATGATGATTGCTACGTTCATCTCGTATGGACAAAAGAAAGCAAACGGAACTATTTATTCAGAACATCCCGCAATTACAACTGTTGAATCTATGATGCAGGCATTTGTTAATGGTGACGAAAAAAAAGTGGCCAGCTATTTAGCCGATGACTTTAGACAATTTTACGGATCCAGTACCAACAAAGATGCTAAAGGCGGCGACAAGCAAAGTTTTTTAAACGATGTAAAGTTTTGGAAAGACAATTTTAATTATTTGAGCATTACAAGATCACAAGGTGCTTATCCTGACGCCCTTGAATATAAAGACGACGCCAATGATGATGTTGTTTGGGTTCAAACCTGAGAACATGTAAAAGGCGTGCATAACAAAACGGGCGTAAAATTAGACATGCCGTTTCATCGATTGTTTATTGTTGATAAAAACAATAAAATTAAAACAATGATGAATTATTATGATAGCAGGATATACCAGGAAATTGGCAACAGCAACAGTGAAAGAAAAAACGGAACTATCTATAACAATCACGACTATATCAACAAAGTGCGAAGAATGATCTACGCCTTTGAAAATAAGGATTTTCCAACCGCTTATAGCTTTTATGACGAAAAGGCTGAATTTTCAACCAGCGAAATGGGCCCAAATGATAAGCCTTTAACTTTGGAACAAATGAAAGAAGTTGATAAAAAAATGTTCGAAATGTTTGACATTACCAGTATTGATATCACCGGCTATCCTGACTATTTAAATTATGAATTGGGAAATGCAAAAGTGGTGCAATCTTGGTGGAATTTTAGAATGATCAGAAAATCCGACAAAAAGAATATTGTTTTACCTGTATTTTATATCCACAACTTTAATGACGAAGGCAAAATAACTTCTGAACTGGTTTATTACAGTGAAAAGCTGTTGGAAAAATAAATGAAGAATAAAAAATTTAATCAAAATAAAAAAAGCCGAAACAAATTGTTTCGGCTTTTTTCGTACAAGAGGCGGGACTTGAACCCGCACGAGCCTTACAGCTCACTGGATTTTAAGTCCAGCGTGTCTACCAATTCCACCACTCCTGCATTGGTATTTTATATTTTAGAGCGAAAGACGGGATTTGAACCCGCGACCCCCACCTTGGCAAGGTGGTGCTCTACCCCTGAGCTACTTTCGCAAAAACTTTTAATGAACGCGCACTTAATTGCTTAAATGAGACGGCAAATTTAAAACATTTCTATTAACTGCAAAGATAATTTTTAATTTTATTTAAAAGATTTTTTTAATCCGCTTGTTTTAAGGTTGTAATTCTGTAATAATAAAATATATTTGCACAATTTTAAACAATTTTAATGCAAATAACCTCAAAATACATTCCACAAAAGGTGAATTTTTCAGCGGTATTTAGTGATTTTAAGCAGTTAACCAAAGTTGGTTTATCCCTAAGCGTGGTGTTTTCATCGTTGGCTGGCTATTTATTGGCTGTTGAAGAAATAAAGGTTTCAATCCTTATTTTACTGGCAATTGGCGGCTATTTAATGGTTGGAGCTTCAAATGCCTTCAACCAAATTATTGAAAAAGATACTGATGCTTTGATGAAACGCACCATGAACCGACCTTTGCCAACCGGCAGAATGCACGTTTCCATGGCCATGGTGATTGCGGTTTCCTTTACCATTTTAGGCTTGGCCATTTTATACAGTATCAATCCGAAAAGTGCCTTGTTTGGTGCCATTTCCATATTTTTATACACCAGCGTTTACACGCCGTTAAAATCGATTACGCCTTTGGCTGTTTTTGTTGGCGCAATTCCCGGAGCAATTCCTTTTATGCTGGGTTGGGTGGCCGCAACCGACGATTTTTCCATAGAACCGGGCATGTTATTTTTAATTCAGTTTTTTTGGCAATTTCCTCATTTTTGGGCAATCGCATGGCTTCAGTATGATGAATACAAAAAAGCTGGGTTTAATTTGATGCCGATGGGACAAAAAAATAAAAAAGCGGTGGTGCAAATTATTATTTATACGGTTTGCCTGATTATAGTTTCTGTGATTCCTGTATTGAAATTGACAGGAAATTTTTATATTTATCCGGTCACAGCAGTTATTGTTGCTTTGTTGGGCGGCGTCATGTTATTTTATGCCGTTAAGTTGTATAAAAACCAAACCAATATAGAAGCTCGTCAGTTAATGCTTTCAAGCGTTTTGTATATTACCCTGATACAGGTAATTTATGTGGTGGATAAATTTTTACATTAAAAATTTGAATTACGATTTTTGATATACGATGTACGATTTTTGATTTATAAATTTAAAATTTTTTATTTGGTTAAGTTATAGTTAACAAAGTATTTGCGTTAGGGATTGCAGCGACATCCTTTTTTGAGGTTTTTCACCGAAAAAAAGATATAGCGAAAAGCCCGACCCGCAGGGTAACGCCTACTAAAAAGGCAGGCAGGCCTAAAAACAATGATATAAATTACTTTAGTGATTAGAATTAAACATTTTATCTTTAGAAAAAGAATCAACGGTTAAACTATTAAACAAATAAACAATTTCATGAAACAAACTTTAGAACAGGAATACAAACAAGCCAAAAGAAAGTCGGCAAAACCTATGTTGTGGGTTTCCATGGTAAGTATGACCATGATGTTTGCCGGACTCACAAGTGCTTATGTGGTAAGCAGAAAACGCGCAGATTGGGTTTCCTTCGATTTACCAAACGCTTTTTATATCAGCACGCTTCTTATTGTGATAAGTAGTATCACTTTTATGCTGGCCAAATATTTCATCAAAAAAGGTAACCGACCATTAACAAGTGCTTTTTTATTATCAACCCTATTTTTGGGAATTGGGTTTGTCTTTTTTCAGTTTGAAGGATTTAACGAATTATTAAAATCGGGACTTTTTTTTGCGGGTGAAAAAAGCACCGTAAAATCTTCTTTTATTTATGGCATCACCTTGGCCCATTTGGCGCATATTGCTGCAGGAATTGTGGTGTTGTCGGTGGTTATTTTTAATCACTTTAATAAAAAATACCATGCAAATGATACGCTTGGACTTGAATTAGGAGCCATTTTTTGGCATTTTGTGGATATTCTTTGGATATATTTGTTTTTATTTTTCTATTTTATTAGATAATAAAAAATATGTACTTTTGGCAGAACTATAACTAAAAATCAAAACAAACTTTTATGGAAGTAACTATTCCTACTGAAAATAATGGAACATCCTGGAAAGGCGGAAACGAAAAACCATTAGGCGCAAGCTATGGTAAAATGATGATGTGGTTCTTTATTTTATCAGATGCGCTCACATTTGCGGGTTTCTTGGGTGCGTATGGCTTAATGCGCTTTAAATTTAACGATTCCTGGCCAATAGCCGACGAAGTTTTTACCCACTTTCCTTTTCTGCACGGTGTACATGCACCGATGTATTATGTGGCGTTAATGACTTTTATTTTGATATTTTCATCGGTAACGATGGTGTTGGCGGTTGACGCAGGTCACCAAATGAACAAAAAGAAAGTGACTTTTTATATGTTGCTTACCATTATTGGTGGTGCAATATTCTTAGGTTCACAAGCTTGGGAATGGAAAAACTTTATAAACGGAACTTATGGTGCCGTAATATTAAACGACGGAAAAATAATCCAATTTGTTGATGCCACCGGAGAACAAATCACTTTAGAAAGTTTTGTAAAACCGCTACCTTCAGAAAGAACACAACATACCGCAAATAAAGGATTATGGTTTGTAGAAGAATCTGAACTGCCTCCTTTTACGCTAAATGAAGTTGTTGAAAGTTTTAAGGCAAATCCGGGTATTTCTATAAGAACCGAGCTTATAAATCCAGAAACAAAAGCAAAAACCATTATTCCGCACAATGAAGCGATGGGTTTTTTAAATGAAGCTAAATCGGTAGTTGTGGGCGCCAATTTAAGAGAAAATGAATACGGAAAAACACTGTTCTCTAATTTCTTTTTCTTTATCACAGGATTCCACGGATTTCACGTTTTATCGGGTGTAATCATCAATATCATCATCTTTTTTAATGTGATTATTGGCACTTATGAACGAAGAGGACATTATGAAATGGTTGAAAAAGTTGGACTTTATTGGCATTTTGTAGATTTGGTTTGGGTATTTGTATTTACCTTTTTCTACTTGGTTTAATTCATAAAAAGACATTAAAATGACACACGCACAAGAACATAACTCACACACAAAATTAATCTGGAGGGTATTCGCCATACTTTCTGTAATCACTATTGTTGAAGTTATTTTGGGAATTATTAAGCCCGACGCGCTTTATTTAACAAAAATTTTAGGTACAAGTCCTTTAAATATCATTTTCCTGGTTTTAACTGTTGTGAAAGCCTACTACATTACCTGGTTTTTCATGCATATGGCCGATGAAAAAAAGAATTTAAGAAGAGCGGTGGTTTGGACCTCGGTTTTCTTAATCATATTTTTAGCCACATTATTGTTAATTGAAGGAAGTTACATCAACGATGTTTTAGGTCCGCTTACAAAGTGGGACTATTAATATTTAAAATAATTAAATGAATTAGGTGGTTTTTTTGACCACCTTTTTTTATTTTTGTAAAAAACACAATGAAAAAATTCTGGGTACTTTTTAGTTTATTTATATTGCCTTTGGTATTTTACATATTTCTGTCAAAAGGAATCTACAAATATTCAAATTTGCCTATTTTAACAGAAAATGTTGTTGACTTGATTGTCGTATCTCCGGTGACAACTGCCACTTTTTCTGAAAAGCTAACCGTTATATGTTTTTTGGGTAGTGACATTAAAAATGCAAAGGCAAGTCTTTTCAATTTGAATCAGACCATTTACAAAAGATATTATTCAAAACCCTTTTTTCAGATGGTTGCCATTCTTCCACAGGGATTGGAAAATGAATACTATGAATCAATTCAGGAGCTTTCAGCCTTTACAGACATCAGCAAATGGCATTTTATTTACGCAAGTCCACAAAATATCAACTTGCTTTTTGACAGTTTCGAAACGCCTTATGTATTAAATGAAAACCTTTATTCGGAAAACGCGTATATTGTGGATATGGAATTGCGTTT
>JAWOHJ010000083.1:0-4677 GCA_046485225.1 Lutibacter sp.
TTTTGGAACTGCGTATGCCGATAAAATTTTGGATACGTTGTATGAAGCTTATGATACGGAAAAAGCCATTTATTATGTGATTGAAAAAGAAGGTGAAATTTTTGGCGGTGCCGGCATAAAACAGCTGGACAATTATGAAGGAAATGTTTGTGAACTGCAAAAAATGTACTTTTTGCCTGAAGCTAGAGGCATTGGTTTAGGAAGCAGGATGATGGAAACCTGTCTGCAAAAAGCGAAGGAATTCGGATTTGAACAGTGTTATTTGGAAACCTTGCCGTATATGGAAGATGCGAGAAAATTATACCGGAAAGCCGGATTCAAAGATTTGGATGCGCCGATGGGCGACACCGGACATTATTCCTGTAATTTGTGGATGTTAAAAGAATTGTAATGTTGATTCAGGAATTTAAACGTCATTTTTTTTCGGAACTCGCCTATTTATATCCTGAAACTGAAATTCAGTCCTTTTTTACGATATTGGTTGAATTTAAGCTGCATTTATCCAGGATTCAATTGGCGCTGGAACACAATTTTGAATTGGACAATGACGATTTGGATTTTCTGCAAAATTCGCTACTAAAATTAAAAAACCAAATTCCCATTCAATATATAGTTGGGGAAACTGCATTTTACGGACTTATGTTTAAAGTGGATAAAAATGTATTGATTCCAAGGCCGGAAACAGAAGAATTGGTGGAATGGATTCTCCAAAACCACAAAAACAGCAATTCACTTAAAATTTTGGATGTTGGAACCGGAAGTGGCTGCATTGCCATTTCGTTAGCCAAAAATCTGCCAAATGCAGAAGTTTCAGCTTTGGATATTTCTACGGAAGCGATAAATGTTGCCAAAAACAACGCGGAATTTAACCAAGTAACCGTTGATTTCATACTGGCCGACATTTTAAAAATTGAAAAGTTAGCAACTGATTTCGACATTATTGTCAGCAATCCGCCTTATGTTCGCGAATTGGAAAAATCGCAGATGCAACAAAACGTTTTGTCCAATGAGCCGCATATTGCCTTGTTTGTAAAAGATGAAAATCCGCTCTTGTTTTATGATAAAATTGCCGAACTGGCCAAAAAGCATCTGATGGAAAATGGCGTTTTGTATTTTGAAATTAACCAATATTTAGGTGCGGAAACTGTTGAATTGCTAAAATCAAAAGGTTTTAAAAATATTGAACTGAAAAAAGACATTTATAGCGTTGAGAGAATGGTGAAATGTTTGAAATTTTGAATTTTAGATTTTGAATTGATGCTGCGTTAGTGATTGCAGTGAAAATCCTTTTTTGAGGTTTTTATCCGAAAAAAAGATTGAAACGGAAAGCACGACCGCTTTTTCAGCGGGAACGCCAAAATATTATTTATCTTTGTCGAATGCGAATAGATATCATTACCGTTTCACCCGAACTGATTAAAAGTCCGTTTGAATATTCGATTATTAAACGTGCCATCGACAAAAATTTGGTAGAAGTTCATTTTCATGATTTGAGGAAATACGCCTTAAATGACTACGGAAAAATTGACGATTACCAGTTTGGCGGCGGCGCGGGAATGGTTTTGATGATTGAACCGATTGACAAATGCATATCGGAGTTGAAAGCGGAACGCGATTATGATGAAATTATTTACCTGACGCCGGATGCGCCGACTTTAAACCAGCAAATGGCAAATACTTTGTCGCTGGCTGAAAATATTTTGATTTTGTGCGGACATTATAAAGGAGTGGATCAGCGCGTTCGTGAATTGCTGATCACCAAGGAAATTTCTATTGGAGATTATGTTTTGAGCGGCGGGGAATTGGGTGCGGCCGTTTTATGCGACACCATTATCAGGCTGATTCCGGGCGTTTTGGGCGACGAATCTTCTGCATTAACAGATTCTTTTCAGGACAATTTGCTTTCGCCTCCGGTTTACACACGACCATCGGAATATAAAGGGCTTGAAGTGCCTAAAATTCTGTTGTCGGGCAATTTTCCGAAGATAGACGAATGGCGGAACGAACAAGCAATGGAAAGAACAAAAAAAATAAGGCCAGATTTGTTGGAAGACTAATCTTTTTTATTAAATTTGCACACTCAAAATTAACCTCTGACGAAAATCGTGAATGTTGGTCATTGAAAAACCCATTAAAAAATTAACAATGGAAGATTTAGTAAAATTTGTACAAGACAAATTTGTAACTGCAAACGAGTTACCAGAATTTCAGGCAGGAGACACTGTAACAGTGTACTACGAAATTAGAGAAGGTGAAAAAAAACGTACCCAGCATTTTAGAGGTACTGTAATTCAACGTAGAGGCGCAGGCGCTTCTGAAACATTTACCATCAGAAAAATGTCAGGAACAGTTGGTGTTGAACGTATTTTTCCGCTAAACTTACCGGCAATTGAAAAAATTGAAGTTAACAAACAAGGTAGCGTACGTAGAGCACGTATTTTCTACTTTAGAGGTTTAACTGGTAAAAAAGCAAGAATTAAAGAAAAAAGACGTTATTAATCTGCTTTCCTTAAAAAATATAAAAACCCGTTTTGAAATTCAAAACGGGTTTTTTGGTTATTAACATTTGTTCATAAGTCCGGTTCATATCTTGTTGAAAACAAAACGATTATAAATTTGGAAAATTAAAATTTAGGTGGTTATTTTACAAAAGGAATTAGCAGGAGTGCTTACATAAATTTTGAAATGCAAGTTTTAAAGTTGAACCAAAAAACCTCGTTGTGAAGTTCCTTATGTTCTTGAACATAGTTTTTAAAACCGCGCTTTAACAAGTAATGTGCCCAGTATTTAGCATGAATAACAGGAACATGGTTTTAAAAGCACTTTTTAAAACAGCATCTTAAAATGAGTAGTTTTTAGGAATTACAACAAAGTTTTAGAAACTGTTTTAAAAGAAACATCTAATTTAATAAGAACTTGATTCGTAAGAAAAACAAGTTGCAGTAAAAAATTTAAGTGTAGGTTATTCTTTAAGGAGAATAACGAAAACGACTAAATCTTTAAACTGATAACTTATTAAAAAAAGAGTTTCAGCAAATAGCCATAATACTGAGCAATCATTATTATGGCTTTTGTTTTTTTTCATTGTAATTTCTTCAAAATTTCAATCCGTTTTTTAGATTAAACACAAAATTACGCCCTTATTTATAACGTTTTCGAGGACGATTTTTACCTCATTATTCCCTATATTTGCACAACGTTAAACGAAATTAATTTACCCTGCTATAATTTCTGGCAATCTTGATAATTATAGTTTTTAAATCACAAAAATTATGAGTAATACACCTAAAATAATTTATACCAAAACTGATGAAGCGCCGGCTTTGGCGACCTATTCATTTTTACCAATTGTTGAAGCTTTCACAAAACCGGCAGGTATTGAAGTCGAAACCAAAGACATTTCCTTATCTGGCAGAATTTTAGCTTTATTCCCTGATTATTTAACCCCAGAACAACGCGTTCCGGACACTTTGACCGAACTTGGGAATTTGGCAAAAACGCCTGAAGCAAACATCATAAAATTACCAAACGTTTCTGCTTCAGAACCACAATTAAAAGCAGCTATTAAGGAATTGCAAACATTGGGTTTCGCTATTCCAAATTATCCTGATGAAGCCAAAACTGCTGAAGAAAAGGACATCCAATTAAGATATAACAAAGCAAAAGGCTCGGCTGTTAATCCGGTATTGCGCGAAGGAAACTCTGATCGCAGGGCGCCGAAAGCCGTGAAAAATTTTGCCAAAAAGAACCCACATTCTATGGGTGCCTGGTCGGCAGATTCAAAAACACATGTGTCAACCATGAAAAGTGGTGATTTTTTCTCGAATGAAAAATCAATCACTGTGGCTGAAGCTGGAGATGTTAAAATTCAATTTGTTGGTCAAAATGGATCTGTGAATGTATTAAAAGAAAAAACATCATTATTATCAGGTGAAATTATTGACGCTACTTTTATAAGTAAAAAAGCTTTGGTGAAATTTTTGGAAGAACAAATTAAAGATGCCAAAGAAAAAAATGTATTGTTTTCATTGCACATGAAAGCAACAATGATGAAAATTTCCGATCCAATCATTTTTGGACATGCCGTGACTGCTTTTTTTAAAGATGTTTTTGAAAAACACAGTGGGCTAATCAAACAACTTGGCGTTGACGTAAATAATGGTTTTGGTGATTTGATCAGTAAAATTGAAGGTTTGCCTGAAGCTCAAAAATCGGCAATTGAAGCAGATATCAAATCTTGCTTACAAAATGGCCCCGCCATTGCTATGGTCGATTCTAACAAAGGTATTACCAACCTTCATGTGCCAAGTGACGTAATTATTGATGCTTCAATGCCTGCCATGATTCGTGAATCTGGTAAAATGTGGAATGCTGACGGAAAATTACAAGATGTTAAAGCGGTAATTCCCGACAGCACTTATGCAGGAATTTATACTGCAACCATTGATTTTTGCAAAAAAAATGGGGCTTTCGACCCAAGAACAATGGGAACAGTGCCTAACGTTGGCCTAATGGCGCAAAAAGCTGAAGAATATGGTTCACATGACAAGACCTTTGAAATTCAAGAAAATGGGATTGTACAAGTTTTAGATGCTTCAGGATAGGTACTTTTAGAAAACAATGTTGAAAAAGAAGATAATTGACAAATGTGTCAAGCACGAGTCGCTTCTTTTCAAT
>JAWOHJ010000155.1:0-2553 GCA_046485225.1 Lutibacter sp.
AGCCATATAAGCCACAACCATACCGAACAGTATCGCAACAAATTTTAAAAGATTAAACTTGTGGTCTTTTGATGTTTCAAACAAAATAATGGTTGAAATATGTAAAAAGATACCTATTATAATTGCAGTAATCTCAGTTTTATATTGATTCAAAATTTGGACATATTCTCCGGCAAAACTTCGTAAGGGCGTGATAAAAGAAAACATTACTAAAAATAAAACAGCATTCCTTTTTGAAATCTTCGAACTCACAAAAAATGTTCCCAATATAATTGAAATTGGTAATTTATGTATTACTATCGCCCAAAGTAAATACTCATGATGGTGGCTGTGCGCCAATGGAATTCCTTCAAGAAAAGCATGAATATTTAAACTGATGAACAATGCCCAAGGAAAAACTATATTTTTCTCAACATGAATATGCCCATGTTCAGCACCTTTGGAGAAAAAATCTAAAACAAGCTGTAACAACAATCCTAAAAGGATAAACAGACCAATGTTTGCGTTTTCTTCAATATAAACTTCCGGAAACAAATGTAAAATAGTGATAGATAATAAGTAAGCGCCACTAAACGCCAATAATAATTGAACGGTTTTAAAACTGGGTTTTAATCCAAATACGATAAAAACACCAACCAATACGGAGGCTATAAGTGCAATATAACTCATTCTAATACTAAAATTAAACGGTCGGAAGTTTCAACATTAAATTTTTCTAGCTGATAATCGCCAAAAGTATGTTTAATTTTAAAACCTACAGAATTTACATAGGAATTAATTTTATCGAAATCTAAACTTTTTACTTTTTCAAAATACGTATGGTGCTTTCCGTCGGCATCAAAATTTATTTCTTTTACGATAAATCCGTTTTTTACGTAACGATTCATTTTAAAAGTAATATCATCAATGGTCAGCACTTCTTCAGAAACAAGTTCAGAAATCACTTTTTTTGTATTCATAAAGTCAATAACAGCAATTCCATTTGGATTTAATCCGTTTTTTATGTTTTGTAAAATGGCAATATCTTCTGCATCGTCTTCAAAAAAACCAAAACTCGTGAACAAATTCAAAATAACATCAAACTTGCTTTTAAAAGGATTTCGCATATCATGTTCCACAAATTGAAGTGCTTCGGTTTCAAATTGTTTGGCATAATCGATACTGTTTTTGGATAAATCGGCACCAATAACATTGAACCCCAGCGAATTTAAATAAATGGAATGACGTCCTTTTCCGCAGGCCAAGTCTAATATGTCCTTGTTTTTTTCTAATTTTAAAAAGGTAATTAAATTTTTTAAAAAAGATTGCCCTTCAGAATAATCTCTATGTTTATATAAAATATGGTAATAGCTTGTATCGAACCAAGATTCAAACCAGTCTTTGTTTTTAGTCATAATATTCGAAATGATTGCAAAAATAAGGATTTGTTTTTTAAGAAGTTTACTTGTTGAAGTGTTTATAAATTTAATCATTAAATTGTATATTTTTATTTCAGTACTTTTGCAAAAATTAAAGAATATGGAACGAAATTTTAAAATGGTTGCCACCACCATGTTTGGGCTGGAAGAAGTATTGGCAACGGAACTTAAAAATTTGGGTGCGCAAGATGTGGAACCTGGTGTAAGAAGCGTGACTTTTTTAGGTGACAAAGGCTTTATGTACAAAGCAAATATGGCTTTACGTACGGCGATTAGAATTTTGAAGCCCATAAAAACTTTTAAAGTTGCTGATGAAGATGATTTGTATAAAAAAATACAACAAATTGAGTGGGAAAAATATATGTCTGTTTCCAGCACATTTTCTATCGGTGCTGTGGTTAATTCTCAAGGTTTCACCACAAATTCTCATTATATTACTTTAAAATCGAAAGATGCCATTGCGGATTATTTCAGAAATAAATACAATGAACGGCCAAGTATTGATACTAAACACCAGGATTTAAAGATTCACGTTCATATTCACAATAATTATTGTTCTATTTCATTAGACAGCTCAGGTGATTCTTTACACAAGCGAGGTTATAGAAGTGCCACAAATATTGCGCCCATCAATGAAGTTTTAGCGGCAGGTTTGGTGTTGCTTTCGGGATATACAGGCGATTGTAACTTTATTGATCCGATGTGCGGCTCCGGAACTATTTTGATTGAAGCAGCGATGATTGCCAACAATATTCCGGCAAACATCAACAGAAATGAATTTGGATTTGAAAAATGGGCAGATTATGATGAGGAATTGTTTTATACCATTCAGGAATCGCTGATTAAAAAAATCACCAATTCTCATTTTAAAATCATGGGATTTGACAAAGCGCCTTCGGCAGTTGTAAAAGCAAAGGAAAATGTGGCAAATGCCAATTTGAGTGAATTTATTGGCGTACATCACGTAAATTTCTTTAACTCGGTAAAAGAAGTGTTTGGCCGCACCGTTATTTTATTCAACCCGCCTTATGGTGAACGACTGGATATTGATATGCAAGAGTTTTACAAGAAAATTGGCGACACTTTAAAAAGTGGTTATTCCGATTCTACCATTTGGTTTATCACCTCAAATATT
>JAWOHJ010000162.1:0-3428 GCA_046485225.1 Lutibacter sp.
CCCTTCAAAAAGGTATTTTCTGCAATCAGACATTGATGAATTTTCGGCTTTCAGAACAAAAATTGATGACCAAATCAACAATGAGGATCTGTCATTCTTCTTTTTAGTTTATAATCGTTTTATGCAACGAACCGAAGAATCCAAAATCTATTATAAAGAAATTTTAGCGAATAAATTTAATTTTGAGTTGATTGAAACCCTAGAATTAGACCCAGAAAAAGTGCCTTATCCTAAAACTAAAAACGATTTGGCAAACATTTGGAATAAGCAATTAAAATACAATGCGCTTACGCGTTTGTATGATAAAATTAGCGATGAAGAAGACAAATTTAAGGCTGATAGCATTTATGTTAAGAAGCCAACAGATTCCCTTGAAATTGAAGTGCGTGAAGCTACATTAACAAACATGAATGATCTTTATGAAAGAATTGATGAGCTTACTTATTCCGATTGGTTTTCAACTTTCGTGAATTGCATTACTGAAACTTTTGACCCGCATACCAGCTATTTTGCCCCAAATGTAAAAAAACAGTTTGACGAATCCATGGCAGGTAAATTGGAAGGTATTGGCGCACGACTTCAAAAGAAAAATGATTATACAAGAATTGATGAATTAATCTCTGGCGGTCCGGCCTGGAAATCGGGAGAATTAGAAGTTGGTGACATCATTTTAAAAGTGGCGCAGGGAAATCAGGAACCTTTAGATATTGTTGGTATGCGTTTAGACCATGCCATTGAATTTATCAAAGGAAAAAAAGGCACCGAGGTTAGGTTGACCGTTAAAAAAATAGACGGCACCGTTAAAGTCGTTTCTATTATCCGAGACATTGTCGAATTGGATGAGACTTTTGTAAAATCGAGTATCATTAAAAAAGACGACAGAACTTTTGGCGTTATTAATTTACCGAAATTTTATATTGATTTTGACGAAAAAAACTACAGAAACTCCACCACGGATATGGCCCAAGAAATTGAGCGCATGAAAAAAGAAAATGTTGAAGGAATTTTGCTGGATTTGAGAAACAACGGCGGCGGATCATTGCAAACAGCAATTGAAATTAGCGGATTATTCATCAATAAAGGACCGATAGTTCAAGTTAAATATCGTGACACAAAACCCGATATTAAAAACGATAACGATTCTAAAATTCAGTGGAACGGACCTTTAGTGGTTTTGGTTAATGAACTTTCTGCATCTGCCTCAGAAATTTTTGCGGCGGCAATGCAAGATTACCATAGAGCAGTAATTATTGGCGGAAAACAAACTTTTGGAAAAGGGACGGTTCAAAGTGTGTTAGACTTAAACAGATACCATAATTTAAAAGAAGATTTAGGCGGCTTAAAAATCACCATTCAAAAATTCTATAGAATCAACGGTGGCTCTACACAAATGGAAGGCGTATACTCGGATATTATGCTGCCAAGCAGATACAGCTATATGGAAATTGGCGAACGCGACATGAAATACGCCTTGAAGTTTGACAAAGTTCCAGCGGCAAATTATACACTTTGGAACAATTACGAAAATTATGATTTGGCAATCAACAATAGTAAAAAACGCATCGAAAACAATAAATATTTCAAATTAATAGATGAAAATGCGAAATGGCTGAAAAATTCACAAGATGAAAGTTTAGTCTATTTAAATTATGAAGCTTATAAAAATGATTTGGAAAATCGTAAAAATGAATTATTAAAATATAAAGAACTTGGAGAATACACTTCCAATTTAACCTATACATCACCACTTTATGAACAGCCTTTTCTTGACAATGATAAAGAATTGGCCGAAAAGCGTGAAGCTTGGCATGCCAATTTGAAAAAGGATATTTATGTTGAAGAGGCTTTAAATGTGCTTAGCGAATTAAAAATTAAGCCACAAGTTCAATTGGTGAAAAATTAATTTTAAAATAGTGTAACTTTACACGTGTAAAGAAATAACTATTGAAAACAAAGGCAAATTCATTATCAGCACTAGCACTCCAGAAGTTTAAAAAAAATACTGCTGGAGTGTTTGCTTTTTGGTTTGTGATTTTATGTGCCTTGGCAGCGATTTTCGCTTACGTTTTAGCACCCGATAACAGCAGCAACGCCAATCAGATGCATTTAGAAATCCATTCCAAAAAACCGGGTTTTGAAGTTTTGATGCTGACCCTTCCTTCAGAAAAAACAATCAAACAATCATTTTTTACAACAATTTTATTTGGCAAAAAAAGTCCAAAAACTGAAATCCCAATTTCAAATTATAGCATTTCTGAAACTGAATTGACCATTCATACGTATACTGAAAACAATGCGGTCAGTTTAATAAAAACATTTCCGCTCGCAAAATTTCAGGGCAAAGATATTTCAACCTTTATCAAAACAAAAAAATTCTATTTGGGAACCGACAAATATGGAAGGGATTTACTAAGCAGAATGTTAATTGGCACAAGAATCTCATTTTCCATTGGATTTATTGCGGTCTTCATTTCCTTGCTCATTGGACTTTCCATTGGTGCGGTAGCGGGATATTTTGGCGGAAAAATTGACGCTTTTATAATGTGGCTCATTAATATTACATGGTCAATTCCCACATTACTTTTGGTAATTGCCATCACATTGGCATTGGGAAAAGGCTTTTGGCAAGTTTTTATTGCCGTTGGATTAACCATGTGGGTTGAAGTTGCCCGTGTTGTGCGCGGTCAACTCATCAGTGCGAAGGAAATGCAATATGTGGAAGCAGCAAAAGCATTGGGATTCTCAAACTTCAGAATCATTTTTAAACATATTTTACCCAACATTATGGCACCAGTGATAGTGATTTCGGCAGCCAACTTTGCCGGAGCCATTTTAATGGAAAGCGGTTTAAGTTTTTTGGGAATAGGTGCACAACCTCCGATACCTTCGTGGGGCGCTATGATTAAAGACCATTACAGTTACATTATTTTAGGAAAAGCCTATTTGGCCATCATTCCGGGATTGGCCATTATGAGTTTGGTGATGGCTTTTATGCTGATAGGCAATGCCTTGCGTGATGCTTTGGATGTTAAAAATTAAAAACCTCAAAATATTTCAACCTTTTTCTGCCATAGATTTATTAAACCGAAACTTAAGCCCTAAATTTGCCCTTCAAAAAACACCCCATGAATTTCGAAATTACTTTTAAAACAAAATGGTCGGATTTTGACCCAAACAGACATATGCGCCACACGGCCTATAACGATTATGCCGCAGAAGTTAGGGTGCGCTTTTTTCAGGAACAAGGACTTTCTATCAATGAATTTGCGAAACTCAACATTGGTCCAGTGTTATTTAAGGAAGAAACTTCTTTTTACAAGGAAATACATATTGGCGAAGATATTACTGTTAAAATGGTATTGGAAGGTGTTTCAAAAGACATCGAACGCTGGCGTTTTAAACATCAGATTTTTAATGAAACGGGTCAG
>JAWOHJ010000177.1:0-6016 GCA_046485225.1 Lutibacter sp.
GTTTTATAAGGCAAATCGTAATCATCATCTTCGCTGCCAGGCAATCGGTGTGATCTTGCAATAATTACCGGAATTTTATTTTCAGCCAATAAATCAGCAAGTTTGTAGGCATCATTTCCGTTTACAATCACCAATTTGGAGAATCCCATTTCCTTGGAAAAATTTACAGCATCCGTAATTTCTTTAACGCCGTTTGCGTGAACATATAAATTTTGTGAACCATTAAACAAGCCTTCCAAAGCCTCGTAAGGCGAGTTTTTTGGCGATTTTGTACCATTTAAGTAGTTTTTTCCACTACGAATAAATGAAGCTATTTTTTCAACTTCTTTTAAATATTCTTTATTGGGTTTTAGACCTTCTTCTTCACCTCTCCATGCTCTTCCTATTGAAAAACTTTGTGGCCAATTGATATGTACTCCGTCATTAGCCTTAAGCACAGCATCTTCCCAATTCCAGGCGTCAAATTGCACAATAGATGAAGTCCCTGAAATAACATTTCCTCTTGGCGTTATTTGTCCGATAAGAACACCATTTGGCCGCACACTTTCAACCACTTTAGAATCAGCATTGTAAGCAATTAAACTTTTAACATGTGGAATCATTTCACCAACTTCATTGGCGTCTAAAGTGGCTCTCACAAGGTCAATTTCTCCCAAACCCAAACTTGAATTGGCAATGATAAATCCGGGATAAACATGTTTACCGCTAGCATCAATAACGGTTCCCATTCGGGCAATTTTAACTAAAGCACTTCCAACAAAAGACAGTTTTCCGTTTGAAAACATAATTAAGGAATTTTCAATGACTTCACCGTTCCCCAAATGTGCTGTTGCACCTTCAATACTGAAATCGGTAGTTTGTTTGGAAGCCGGAGTTTGTTGCGCGGATATCGTTATTGATAAAAATAAAAACAGCAGGTTGTATATAGTTTGTTTCTTCATTTTCTTTTGGTTTTAATATTCTAGCACAGTATCACAATGAAAATGTACCGGTGTTTTTTTGCTTGGCGGTTGAACGTCGTTTCCTTTATTTTTTTCAATCAACATCATATTAATTAATGAATTTCGTTCATCTTTTACTTGTGCTCTTAATTGCAAATCTTTTTCAGTATCAAAATAGACAATACCTTCAACAAGCGTTTTTTCGGCTTTTGCATAAATGGAAAGCGGGTTGTCGTTCCACAAAACTACATCGGCATCTTTTCCAACTTTAACACTTCCAACACGGTTATCAATGTGAAGCAATTTTGCCGGATTGATAGTGACCAATTTCCAGGCTTCTTCTTCAGTTAATCCGCCATATTTTATAGTTTTAGCGGCTTCCTGATTCAATCTTCGGTTCATTTCTGCATCATCAGAGTTGATAGCAACAATAACTCCGGCTTTGTGCATAATTGCTGCATTATAAGGAATAGCGTCTTTTACTTCATATTTAAAAGCCCACCAATCGGAAAAAGTGGAAGCGCCGGCACCATGTTCTTTCATTTTATCGGCGACTTTGTAACCTTCTAAAATATGGGTAAAAGTATTTACGGTAAAGTTGAATCTATCTGCAACTTTCATCAACATATTTATTTCACTTTGAACGTAGGAGTGGCAAGAAATAAAACGTTCTTTATTCAATATTTGCCCCAAAATTTCCATTTCCGTATCTTTTCTGAAAGGTTTGCCGCTCTTTTTAATGACGTCATATTCTTTGGCTCTTTGGAAATAATCCATATAAACTTCTTCAACACCCATTCTTGTTTGAGGAAAACGAACCGTTTCGGTATTTCCCCAATTGGCTTGTTTTACATTTTCGCCCAACGCAAATTTTATAAATTTATCATTGTTTTTATAGAGTAAATTATCGGCTGTTTCTCCCCATTTCAATTTCACAAGCGCTGCTTGTCCGCCAATCGGATTTGCGGAGCCGTGCAATATTTGAACCGTGGTAACACCGCCGGCCAAACTTCTGTATATTTGAACATCATCTGGATCTACAACATCTTCCAAAGAAACTTCAGCGGTAGAATTTTGACCAGATTCATTTACGGCAACAGTGGCAATATGAGAGTGTTCATCAATAATTCCGGCTGTTAAATGTTTGCCGGTTCCGTCAATTATTTTTGCGTCTTTTTCTGATAGATTTGAGCCAATTTTTGATATTTTACCGCTTGTGATTAACACATCCGTATTTTTTAAAATACCATCATTTTCACCGGTCCATACGGTTACATTTTTGAATAAAATGGATTCTTGTTTTGGTTTTTCCTTAAATCCGAAAGCAATATTTGGATAGGTGACAGGTAAAATGGTTGTTTTTGTAAGTTCCTTTTTTTCTTTCGCTTTTTCTTTGGCGTCATTTTTCTTGATGGCATTCCAAGCAGATTCCATTCCTTTTTCATTGGTGGCTGTTCCGCTTAAATTGTCGGAATTTGGATAAACCCTTGCGATAAGTCGGTTGAATTTTGTGGAATCAACCTGACTGTTAATCATCAGATTTAACCAATTGTCGTTATAAATTAATTTCGATTTTAATTTGGTTTCGCCATCTTTTACTTCAACTTTTAATTTGGGAGATTTGCCCGTTATAGACAAATCGTAATTTTTGCCGTTAAAAGAAAGGGTATAATCGCCCGAAATGTCTTTTATATTTATCGGGTTTACGATATTTTTTGAGCCCTGTACCCAGTTTTCAAACAACGTAGTTTCTTTGTCAAAAAGTTCTCCTGAAGTGATTAAAAAGTTTGCATAACTGCCTTTCCTTAAGGATCCAATTTCATTTGATTTCCCTAAAATAGTTGCGGGAACAGTTGTTAAAGCTTCTAAAGCCGCAGTTTTGTCAAAGCCGTAATCAAAAGCTTTTTGCAGATTTTTATTGAAATCTGAAATCGATTTTAATTGATTTGTGGTTAGCGTAAAAGGAATTTTATTTTGATGCAATATTTGTAAATTGGCAGGTTCCTGATTCCATTTTCGCATATCGCCAAGTGCAATTTCATCGGCTAAATAAGGTTCGCTCACATCATAGGCTTTTCTGAAATTTACAGGAATTATATAAGTTGCATTGGTAGCTTTTATGGCTTCAATATTTTCATATTCGTCGCCGCCGCCCACAATAACAAATTGAATTCCGTATTCATCACCAATTTTATCGGCACGTAAATTATTTTGTTTTCCTCCGGCTTCAAATATTTGAACCAGATTTTTATTTTTATTGATGGCTTCCAATGATAAATCTTTGTTTTTTGCCAAACCTTTTGAATACCAGGAAGCATCATTATAAACCTGACGAATTAATGCCATACTGCCCATTAAAGAATTTGGATAAATTTGCCTTGATTTGGTACTTTTTCTGAATGATAAATACTGTGCTGACCGCGAATCTAAAATGCGATAAGCATCTGTGGCATTCGGATTTAAAGCTACAAGAAGTCCGTTTCCTCTTATAATTCCATCTTGCGAATGCGTATTCACAACGCCAAATCCGGCATTCAGCAACTCATCAGCCTGCTTTTTGTCGAATTGAAAAAGAGAAATTGGATCGGTTTCTGGGCGAATATGATCGTTCCAATAATAACCTTCACGACTGGCATCATATTGAGGCGCGGTGTTTGAATTTCGCATGTTAGTTTGAGCAGCCTTTGGAATTTCAATCCCAAAACTTGAATACAAATCAATAAAAGACGGATAAATAGATTTGCCTTTTAAATCAATAATTTGGGCATTTTTAGGGATTGAAACAGCAGTGCCAACTTCAATTACTTTTTCGTCTTTTATAAGTAAAGTCCCATTATTAATAATTTGGGTAGGCGTAACATAAATTTTTGCATTGGTAAACGCAATTGTGCTGGTTTCTGTTGTTTTTACACCGGTATTCGCCGGAAAATATTCCTGGGCTTTTATGCTGAGTGTACCCAAAAACAGCATGACTAAAAGTAATTTTTTCATTAAAAAAAGTTTAAAATTTAGTTAGAAAATTAATTATTTAACATTATAATAATTTTATTGGGTAGCAATTTAATAAAATATTAACGATTTCATATTACTTAGTAAAAAAAATAAAAAGCAGTATTTTTTGAAAGCCAAAATAAATTTTGCCAATATTTAATGAAGAAAACAGTTGCTATAACGCCTTGTTTTTGTGATAGTTTATTAAAAGCACCACCACTTTATTGTAGCTTTTCATCCCATCTTTTTGCTTATTAGCTTTTAAAAAAGTATCGTAAAACGATTTAAAATATTGTTCCGACCAATTTTGGTAAGATTCCCAAAAAGCTTCACTTTGTCGAATATCTTTTAAAATCCCTTTATTCAATTCAAGTTTAAGCAATTCAAATTTTTCGGGATCCTTTTGAAAAATTTCATACAAACAAAATCTCACAGCCATTAAATATCCAGAGTAATTAAAATAAATATCGTCGGAATTTGTGGTGGCTAAATACCCTATAAAATTGGCTTCACTTTCCGAGGCAATTCCAACCTGATGAGCCAATTCGTGGCAAACAATCATTGGATAAGTGTTTTTTGGAATTAAATAATTCACTTGGGCTTCATTTGTAAGCGGATTTAAATAACCTGCAAATCCCATATACGTTAAGGGCAAACTGAAAAGTGAGTGTTTGACCTTTAAATTTTTGTACGGAAATTGAGGGTATTTCTCTTGAAATTGATCGTAAACGTTATAGGAAATTTCTTGAATTTCCGGTTTATTTAAATCATTATTTACAATGATGGTGTCATTTTTTGTGATGGAAAGTTGCACCTGATTGATTTTTACAATCAGTTTTTTAGTAAAATCTACCAATTCATTGGTTGTATATTTTTCATTTTCAAAATTTAGAATTTTGTAAACTGGTTGTCTGAAATAATTTAATCCCCAGTTTAAATGAAAAAGAAAAAACAGCACGGAAATAAATCCACCAATTTTAAATAAGGTGTGTTTTAGGTTAATTTTTTTATTTTTAATGGTGATGAAAATATTTCTTAGAATGACAATAACCAAAATTGCATATAAAATATCACCAACCGAAAACGGAATCCATCCGAAGAGAATATTTAAAACTTTTGAAATATAAATATAAAGTCCGTTGGAATAATATTTTTCAATTTCCGCAGGATATTGGGCAATAATTCGAAGAAAAGCCCATTGCATTAACAACAATACCGTGAGAATTTTATACGTTTTTTTACTATTCATGGGTCAAAAATAAGCAATATTTTGAAAGAAATTGACGTTTAAATAGTTATTAACAAATTAGTTACTTGTTAACAAAATATGTTTAAAAATATAATTAAAAATTGATGCTGAAATTGTCTTTTAAAAATTACATTTGCCTTTGTGATAATTGCTATTTATGAAATTAAGGTAATATAAAAATTAAAAATATAATTGATTTTTGTGATTTAAAAAGACGTATATTGAAGGATTATTATAACTTACCAAGCAATAAAAAATTGATTAACAAACAAATATAAAGTATCAAACAAGTGAAAAATTTGCAACCTGTACAATCCTTTACCCCCAAAAAAAGCAATGTTATTAGCCTTGAGAAAGGTAAAATTCCGCCTCAGGCATTAGATCTTGAAGAAGCGGTTTTGGGCGCCATGATGATTGACAAAAAGGGTGTTGATGACGTTATTGATATTTTACATCCCGAAGTTTTTTACAAAGAAGCACACCAATTAATTTACGAGGCTATTTTTGTTTTATTCAAAAATTCTGAACCAACCGATTTACTGACAGTTGCAAATCAGTTGAGAAAAACTAATAATTTAGAGGCTGTTGGCGGTGATTTTTATTTGGTTCGTTTAACTCAAAAAGTAGCTTCATCAGCGCATATCGAATTTCACGCACGTATCATTCTTCAAAAATTTATTCAGCGAAAATTAATCACTATTTCATCTGAAATAATAGAAGAAGCATATGATGAAACCATTGATGTTTTTGATTTATTGGATGATGCTGAAACGAAATTGTTTGAAGTTACTCAGGGAAATTTAAAAAAGGGATCAGAAACTTCTGAAGGACTTGT
>JAWOHJ010000103.1:0-5223 GCA_046485225.1 Lutibacter sp.
GGATGAAAAATAAGGTGGTTAACATCCTGAATGGTCTTCTTATTTTTTTCTAAAAACGGATATACAATTTTTGGAAAATGCGCCGCAATGGTTTCTGGTACCGCCTTGTCCAAAATCATTTGCAATCCGGAATTGGTAAGCTTAAATCCCATCATTTTTTCGGCATCAAAAAAGTGGTACATTGCTTCGTCTAAAATTTTCGGACCTTCATCTTCTTCATAGGAAGACAAAACAACGCACGCCGCGCCGTCGCCAAAAATGGCGGCGCTCACAATATTTGCCATCGAAAAATCATCGAGCTGAAAGGTGGAAGTCGGCGACTCCACAGAAATTACTACAGCTCTTTTGTTTGGGTTCGCCTTTAAAAAATTATTGGCGTAAATAATGCCTGAAACACCTGCCGCGCAACCCATTTCGGTCACCGGCAAACGAACAATGTCTTGCCGCATTTGCAGCTTGTTGATGAGGTAGGCGTCTATGGACGGAATCATAATTCCGGTACAGCTCACCGTAATAATATAGTCAATATCCTTCGGATTTAAAGCGGCTTTTGCCAATGCTTTTTTTAAGGCGCCTTCTGCAAGTTTTATGGATTCTCGCACATAAATATCATTTTTTTCTTCAAAGGAAGTGTTTAAAAACACCTCGTGCGCATCCATAATGGAATAGCGTTTATCCACCCCGGCATTTTCAAATATTTTCAAAACTTTTCTTTGAAAACGTGTTTCCTGTCCGCTTAGCCAAACTTTCAGCATCGGAATTATTTCTTCCGTAGTTCGGGTAAATTGTGGAAGTTGTTTGGCTACTGCTGTTATTTTAACGCTCATTTATTTTTGTATTATCCATTGATATCTAAAAGCCCATTTCCATTGAATCGTGCTTTTTGCATGTAATTTTTGGGTGATTCTTTCCAAATCTTCTCTTTTGAAAGCCCTTAATACCGAAGTCAAGCCATCTTCTTTGGTCATCTTGTTTTTAATGAACAGGCACAAAAAGCCAAAAAGAAAATAGGCGATTTTGTTTCTGTTTAAATCGTTTACCACAATGCCCAAAGATGCTTTTTTTAAGATGGGCGCCAGCAATTTTACAATATCCTCTTCATTAAAATGATGCAAAAACAAGGTTGCCAAAACCAAATCATATTGAAGATTTTGAAACTCATCAGAAAAAACATCTTGTTTTAAATAACTGATTTCCGGATAATCGACGCTTAATTCCGAAGCATAATCTATGGTATGTTGGTTGGCATCAATCCCAATTAAGGTAAGTTTGTACCCCGCTTTTTTGCCGAATTTGGCTACTTCACGCAACATATCGCCATTTCCGCAACCCAAATCCAACATGGTAATTGGTTTGCTTTTATCGTACTTTTTTAAAACTTTTTTAAGTCCGTTTAAAGTGACAAAATTGCCGCCAAGCCATTTGTTGATGTTTGCCAACGAATCCAGCGACTCGCGAAGCAAATTTCCTTCCACCGAAAAATCGTCCATCAATTCAATTTGGGTGCTTCGTTCTTTTGTGTCTATGTTAAAATTCATTTATTTTTATGGGTTTTCCGTGGGTTTGTTTGACAATGTATGGCAGCAATTTTGGAAAACTTTTTAACACCAACATCATAAATTCCGAAAAGTTATATTTTTTGAAAAGTGCTGCAACAATCCTGCCCACTTTTAAACGTCGTTTAAATTCCTTGTTCCAAGATTTTTTATAGGCAATTTCCAGCTCCAATCTTGATTTAATTTTTCCGTTAAAGTAGCGAATTATTAGTTGTGATACCATTTGTCCGCTTCTAATTGCCATACTCATACCGTTTCCGCAAAGCGGATGAATCATTCCGGCCGTATCGCCACACATTAAAATATGGTTTTCTACCGGACTTTTATCAGCAAAAGAAATTTGGCTGATGGTTAAGGGTTTCGGAAAAAGATCGGTTGAATTTTCAAATATTTCTTTCAAATTCGGATTTTCGCACAATACATTTTTTTGAAAATCTTCGATGTCTTTATACTTTTTGAAGGATTTAAAATCGGTAATATAACAAACATTGATGCTGCTGTCTTCCACTTTTGAAAGTCCGCAATAACCGCCCTTAAAATTATGGAGCGCCACCAAATCATCGGGAAAATTTCCTTTCATGTGCGTTTTCACCGCTAAAAAAGGTGCTTCATTTTTGATGAAATCCCGATCCAGTTTTATATCGATAGCCGATCGCTTTCCATAAGCGCCAATCACAATTTTTCCATTAAAACACAACAGACTTTTTGTTTCAATTTTAAACTGATCGTCTAAAAATTCAATGTTCACAACGCTGTCCTGTAAAATGGTAACGCCGTTTTCTATAGCTTTTTTGGCTAGCGCCTCATCCAACGCAAAGCGAGAAATGCCAAAACCTCCCAAAGGCAATTGGGTTTCAATAACGCTGTTTTTTTTGGTGCTCAACAAAAATTTTTCGATTTTTTTTGCGCCCAAAATAAACGGATCTATACCCAAATAATTTAAGTAAGGCAAAACTTCGTTTGAAATATATTCGCCGCAAACTTTGTGTTTTGGATAGGCGTTTTTTTCGATGACTAAAACACTTATCCCGAATTTTGAAAGATGGATTGCGCTTGTCAATCCGGCCAATCCGCCGCCCACAATAACAACATTATGAAAATTATTAGGTTCTTTCATTCTAGTTTTTCTTATACTGATTGTAAGGAAGATCACAAAATGACCTGTAAAAATGAATTAAAACCAAATTAACTCAAAAGTAAATGTAATTAATTTTCAAGTAAATTTGTTTTTGTAAAATATTTTATTGTTCAATTAATAAATTTATAACTATCTGTTAAAATTGACAAAATGCTGTTTTTTAACATGTTTTTCTGGCTTTTTTTATTTAAATGCAGTAAAGTGTTTCTTTTTTTAAAACAACATTTCTTTTAAAACGCTCTACCATAAAAACTTTTCGATTCTTTTTCTCATTACATCGCAGTTTTTTTTGTGAAAAAGGCTTCCAAACGAACAACTTCCTAAAGTCTGTATTTGGCGGTAATTCCTTTTTCCTAATTTGTTATGCGGTAAAAATCGGGCAATTAAATTTGAAGTGAAACCAGTACAAATCCTGTTGTATATTTTTTATATAAAACGTAAGTGATAAATTCTGAATATAGTGGTAAAAATGAAAAAAGCCCAGTAAAACTGGGCTTTCTAGTAGCGGGGACTGGACTCGAACCAGCGACCTTCGGGTTATGAGCCCGACGAGCTACCTGCTGCTCTACCCCGCGATATATTTTTATAAATTCACTATTTTATTTCAACTTGAACTTGCGTCCGCCAATTGGAGGATATAAGCCCGATGAGCAACCTGCTGCTCTACTTGGATATCGGTTTGCAAAGATACATCTTTTTTTAAAAAAGCAATAAGTTTTTTAAAATTAAATATTTTTAAGGTTACCTTTGCATTTTAACTCTTGAAAATGAATCACAAAGCAGGTTTTGTAAATATTATAGGGAATCCTAATGTGGGTAAATCTACATTAATGAATGCCTTTGTTGGTGAAAAACTATCAATTATCACTTCAAAAGCACAAACAACACGCCATAGAATTTTAGGAATTGTAAATGGAGAGGATTTTCAAATCCTGTTTTCCGATACGCCGGGAATCATAAAACCTGCCTACGAGCTGCAAACTTCCATGATGAATTTCGTGAAATCGGCTTTCGAAGATGCCGATGTGCTTATTTATATGGTTGAAATTGGCGAAAAGGAATTAAAAGATGAGGTTTTTTTCGAAAAAATTAAAACAACATCCATTCCGGTTTTGTTATTAATCAACAAAATAGATATGTCCACGCAGGAAGAAGTGGAAGAAAAAGTAATTTACTGGAAAGAAAAAGTACCCAATGCAGAAGTTTATGTGATTTCTGCTTTGGAAAAATTCAATGTTGACGGACTTTTTGAACGAATTATTGAACTATTGCCTGAATCTCCTGCTTTTTACCCTAAAGATCAATTGACCGACAAACCGGAGCGCTTTTTTATCAATGAAGCCATTCGCGAAAAGATATTGATGCATTACAAAAAGGAAATTCCTTATTCGGTGGAAGTAGAAACTGAGGAATTTATTGAAAGCGATAAAATTATTAGAATCCGTTCTGTCATTATGGTGGAACGCGAAACCCAAAAAGGAATTATCATCGGCCATAAAGGCGCTGCACTAAAACGCGTGGGTGTTGAAGCCAGAAAAGATTTAGAGAAATTCTTCGACAAACAAATTCATCTGGAATTGTACGTAAAAGTGAATAAAGACTGGCGAAGCGACAAACGCCAGCTTCGGCGATTTGGCTATACTGATTAGTTATTGATTGCCCATTGTTGGTTTTGCTTTTTAAACTTTAACCGAGAACTTTACAGCCTTAAATTCCCCCTTCGGGGGCTAGGGGGCATTTCAACGTTTCCATCATAAACCAATGAAGTTCATCCATTTGTTTGTGGCCTCTTTTTTTTCCTAAACTTCCCAAAAAATACATCAGAATCCATAAAATTGGCAGGGCAAAAACAATCATTAAAGCAGTGTTATAATCGCTTTTTAAGGTCCATTGTACATAAGCCATGATTGAAAACCCAACAAATGCAAAGGCCATTGCAAAATGAATGAACATAAAAAATGTCCATACCTGCGGTTTTGGTCCAAATAATCCTTTAACAATACTGCTATTTTCTTCAACCTGCTCTATTTCAATATGTAATTGCGGTGACCAAAAATGATTTTCTTCAGAAGGAATATCAATAACAATATGTCCGTTAATTACTTTAACGTAATATTTACAAGTTGCATTTTTTACATTTCTTTGAAATTTTGCCAGCAATATTTGATGACTTTCCGCAAAATTCATTTTAAATCGGGGACGTAAATGGATATCGCTATTTCTTTCTTCAATCATAAAATTGTGGTTTTTTTCTGGATCGAAATATACTGTTTTTTATTACATGTCTAATTTAGAATTGATAACACCTAAATTTTCAAAATAAAAAAGCGTAATTTTGCCAAAAATTAAAAAACACATGAGTAATATTGTAGCCATTGTAGGAAGGCCTAATGTTGGAAAATCGACATTGTTTAATCGTTTGGTAAAACGAAGAGACGCTATTGTTGATTCGGTAAGTGGTGTTACTCGTGACAGACATTACGGAAAAAGTGATTGGAACGGAAAGGAATTTTCGGTAATAGACACTGG
>JAWOHJ010000321.1:0-2917 GCA_046485225.1 Lutibacter sp.
GCCCGGGTCAGGACCACGCGCGGGTCGCGGCCGTCCAGGAACCGCTCGATCAGGGGCAGCGTGTTCAGGAAGGAGACGGCGGCGACGCGGTAGATCATGGCGGTTGCTGGGTCCCGGGTCGGCTGGGGCCGGAGGGCGCGGGGCGGAGCCGGCGGCGGCGTCGGGTCAAGGATAGACCCTGCTAATACAAAGATTCCGGCACGATGCAGATGACCCTTAAAACCAGTCCAAAAGATTTGGTGGACCAATGTGCGAGGTGCCATATGCGAAGAGAACAGGTTTCAGCGACCTTTAATTTTGAAGGCACGATGCTCGACCATTATTTTCCGCAGTTGCTGCAAGAGAATATCTATTATGCGGACGGACAAATTAGGGATGAAAATTTCGAATATGGTTCTTTTGTCCAAAGTAAAATGTATCAAAAAGGCATCACTTGCAATAATTGCCACAATTCACATTCTTTGAAGTTAAAATTTGAAGGAAATAAATTATGTGCACAATGTCACGTTCCGGAAAAATACGATTCGCCAAAACATCATTTTCATAAAGAAAATACGGAAGCCTCCAAGTGCATAAACTGCCATATGCCAGGGAAATTTTATATGGGAAATGATTTTAGAAGAGACCATAGTTTTAGGGTGCCAAGACCCGATTTAACTTTAAAATACGACACACCAAATGCCTGCGCAACTTGCCATAAGGACAAAAGCAACGAATGGGCCTGGGAGTCATTTAAAAAGTTATATGGCGCGGTAGATTCCATCCATTTTTCCGAAAAACTGGCACCCGGCATTAAAGGATCGCCTCATGGGGACATTGGCTTGCTGGAATTGATAGACAATAAAAATCAGCCGGAAATTGTAAGGGCTTCTGCCGTTAGGGCATTAACCAATTACAATGCAAATGAATTCGTTCAAAAGTTTATCGATTTGTTAAATGACGAATCTCCCTTGGTAAGAGGCGTAACTTTGGATGTTTTGGGCGATTTTAACAATGCCGACCATCTAAATAATTTTCTTCCTTTGTTGAATGATGATAAGCGAAGTGTTCGGATTAAAGCATTTTATGCCTTGGGAATGATGCCGGAAGCCAACATCCCCGAAAAATATAAAAACAGTTATCAAAGGGTAAAAAATGAATTTTCTCAGTATTTAAACGGCAACTCCGATTTTTCTGCCGGCCAGGTAACGGGCGCCAATTATGAGTTAAAAAAAGGCAATTTGGCTAAGGCGATTAAAGGCTATGAAAATGCATTGGAAATTGACAATCTTAACAATCAGGCGCGATTAAATCTGGCGAATTTATATTACCAAAATAAAGCCTATCAAAAAACCGAAAGTGCCTACAAAATAGTCATTTCACAGGAACCGGAATATGGCCCTGCCTATTATTCGCTGGCCTTATTGTATGCTGAGTTAGAAAGAACCGATGACGCAATTGCTCAAATGAAAAAGGCCAATACTTTAATGCCAGAAAATATCAGAATTTACTATAATTTAAGTTTGTTGTACGACAAGAAAAAGGATTTTTTAAACGCCGAAAAAACACTCCTTAACGGATTAAAAATTGATGCAAATGATGAAAGTCTGTTATATGCTTTGGCTTTTCATTATTCCAATACCAATCAATTGGCTAAAGCCAGGAAAATAGTCGTTAAATTGGTTCAATTGTTCCCTAACAACCCGAACTACCAAAATTTTCTTAAAAAATTATCATTGTAAAATAGGTGATGTGGATTTAAAGGTATGACCTTATGATTGCAATATAATAAAGGTTTAGCCCTAAGAAAAAGGCAAAAAGACAACCCTTTATTGCTTTTGCATCATCTTAAACAGCGCATTGATGGCGCGGAATTTTATTCCGCGCTTTTTTTATCTGTAAACCAAAAAAAAAGGGAGGTTTTTCGGCAAGTGATATTTTTACAATTATACAACCACTATTTTCATTCCCCTCTGGTGATCTCTGCGACGAGTACCTAATAAATTAGCATATAAAATACAGCATTTGCAACGCGGCTAAAACAAATATGATAACGATTTAAAAGTATGCTTCTGATTTTATAGGATGGTTTTCTTAGATTAATATATTTGAATAAAACCCGCTTGGGCTTTTTCTGCTGAATTAAACGATGAACCCCAAAGGTTTAAACGGTTTAAATACTTCTGCTGCCTTCTTTATAGGTGGTAAGGCCAATTTTTAACCAGCGTTTTAATTCTACTGCAGGCTGAAAATTTAAATGGTATTTTTGAATATTCCGTTTAACGCTCAGGTTTTTAGGATCTGGATCGGCTTTGCACTTAAAACCCACTTTAAATTTTCCAATATTTTCCAAATCCACAATTTTGCCTTCCTCCAAATGAAATTGCAGTTTGGGACCCAACGCCTGCAGCACAAATTTAACATCCAAAGCACTTAAACTGCATTCTTTACTGATTTGCCTGCTAATGTCGTCCAAAGTAACCACACCTGTGTTTACGGCCTGCATAATGTATTGGGGCGCTTTATTGTTGGCGATGGTATTGATTCGTTTGGTGATTCGGTATCTGATGGGCATAGCAATTGTTTTTTTTTGAATTGTTAATAATAAAGCGCACGATGTACGCATTATGAAGCTAATATATTGTATATTTATCCATTGTTACCTCTTTCCTCCATCAATTTTATTACTTTGTTTTTATTCTAGTCTTTTTAAAAAGTTTTACTACTTATTTTGAAAAGATATACTAGTATATTTTCAGTATTTATACTAGTATATTTACCAATAAGTCGGCCAACTTTGTTGTAACATGAGCGTTTAAATGTCAATCTTTGTCCTATTGGTTGTCAAGCGTTATCCTATTAAATAAATCTTTTTGATTCGCTGTAAAATTATCGTAGATTTGAGTAACATAAATTTGCTGTATTTTCCTGTGAATTC
>JAWOHJ010000369.1:0-3061 GCA_046485225.1 Lutibacter sp.
ACAAGCCCAAATACGGTTGGTTTAGGCTGTAATTATACTGCAAATGCAGTCTCGTTAAATTCGAGGATTTGCTTTTTAGGTCTCCCTCCTTTTATTCAATCTTATTTTAATATTGATGATTTTACTTTTGAAAACGTGTGTTTTGGCGACACAACCCAATTTAACTTAACGGATACTGTTGATGCTGCAATTTGGAATTTCGGAGATATAGCTTCAGGTGTAAATAATACATCAACAGTTTTAGAACCAACACATGTATTTACAAGCCCAGGAGATTATGATGTTACCTTAACAGCCACCGTTGGCACAGAAACAGCTACAGTAAATTCAAAAGTTACCATTTACCAAGTACCAACCGCACAAAAACCAACGGATATAAAAATATGCGATGCAGATAATGATGGGTTTTATACTTTTGATTTAATGGTACAAAATGCGGCTATATTAAACGGTCAAGATCCAACCATTTTCGATATAAAATATTACGCAGGTTTCACTAATTTCACAAACGGAGCCGAAATTTCTTTACCAAATAGTTACACCAACCAAACCGCTTATACTTTAGAAACTATCTTCGCCAAATTATCTAACAAAAACAATGCAAGCTGTTTTGACAGTACCGATTTTACCATTCAGGTTTTTGAAACTCCTTTACCAAATACAGCTATTTCCCCTTTAACGGAATGCGATAATTCATCATTTGGTTCGGATACAGATAATATTATTTTGTTCGATTTAACTCAAAAAGAAACAGACATTTTAAACGGTCAATCCACAAGTAATTTTACTGTTTTATATTATACAGATGCTGGTTTTTCGGCACAAATTGTAAATCCTGCGGCGTTTCAAAACACAACAAATCCTCAAACTATTTATGTAAAAATGTTGAACAACACCAATAGCAGTTGTGTTGCTGCAACAAAATTTAACGTAGAAGTATTTAGTTTACCAACAATTACAAGTTCGGTGGTTTTAAAACAATGTGATAATGCAGATATTAACGGTTTTAGCGCATTTAATTTAGAAGAAGTCAATACTAAAATTTCTTTAAACGCCTTAAATGAAAACATCACATTTTTCACAAGCTATGCAGGCGCTGCAAATAATAATAGTTCAGAAAAAATAACAAATCCAACAACATATTTAAATCCAACTGTTAGTAATTCTATAGTTTGGGCAAGAGTAGAAAATACAAATAACTGTTTCAGAATATCAGAAATTGATTTAATAGTTTCAACTACACAAATTCCAAGTTCGTTTCAAAAATCATTTTATGAGTGTGATGATTTTGTTGATCCCATCAACAATGAAACCGATGGTATTTCAACTTTTAATTTTAGCACTATTACTTCAGAAATTGAAAACATTTTCCCAATTGGTCAACAACTTATAATTAACTATTATAGAAATGAATCCGATGCATTGGCAGAAATAAATCCAATTACAGATATTTCTAACTACAGAAATATTGGTTATCCTACAACACAAATAATTTACGTTAGAGTAGATAGTAAATTAGATAATGATTGTTTAGGTTTGGGTGGTCATATCACCTTAAATGTTGAGCCAATTCCTATAGCAAATACTTTAACAATTGCCAGACAATGTGATGACGATTTTGATGGTTTATTTCCTTTTAACACCTCATCCATTGAAGCAACCGTTTTAAACGGACAAACAGGAATGGCGGTTTCTTATAGTGATGAAAATGGAAATGTGTTGCCAAGCCCACTTCCAAATCCGTTTTTAACACCATCACAAATTATTAACATTCGTGTTGCCGATAGTAACTCACAAGATATTGATGGAGCTTGTTTTGCAGAAACTACACTTGAATTTATTGTAAACAAAAAACCCGTTGCCAATAGCGTAACTGATAGAATTGAATGTGATGATGATGTAGATGGAAAATATGCTTTTATTACTACTTTTATTGAAGATGCTATTTTACTAGGGCAAACAGGAATGATTGTTTCTTATGTAGATGAAAATGGGAATCTCTTATCAAGTCCGTTACCAAATCCTTTTACAACAAGTTCACAAATAATTACTGCAAAGGTTGAAAATGAATTGAATTCAACTTGTTTTGCTGAAATCCCTATCAATTTTATAGTACATCCAAAACCTGAATTTGAAGTAAATGAAACAGATATTGTTTGTTTAAACATATTACCTAAAGAACTTAGTGTTTTTAATCCAAAAGAAACAAATTACACTTTTTTATGGACAGATGCCAATGGAACTGAAGTAGGAAATCAACCATCCATTGAAATAACAGAAGGAGGAATGTATACGGTGGTTGCAACTTCCATAAACGGATGCAAATCATTTCCTCAAGATATTGAAGTATTTGAATCAAACATTGCTGTTTTAAACATTGGGCAAATTAAAATTACCGATGATTCCGAGAATAATATCATCTCTATTGAAACGCATCAACTCGGCATTGGGGATTATGAATTTGCAATTCAAAAAGCAGGAGAATCCATAGGATTTTATCAAGATGAACCAATATTTGAAAATGTGGGCCCAGGTATTTATTCGGTATACGTAAATGATAAAAATAATTGCGGAACCATTAATATTGATGTTTCTGTAATTGGTTATCCAAAGTTTTTCACGCCCAATAATGATGGCTATAATGATTATTGGAATGTAATTGGGGTCAATTCCAATTTTTATCCAAATTCTTTAATTTATATTTTTGACAGATTTGGAAAATTAGTTACAACAGTTGATCCGTCAAGCAATGCTTGCGATGGTTTCTATAAAGGCGTTTCACTTCCATCTTCAGATTATTGGTCTACGGTGGAATTAATAGATAGCTCTGGAAGCAGAAAAGTAAGAAAAGGTCATTTTAGTTTGATAAGAAAATAATTTCAACAGATGGCTTCTTGTGTTGAGCAGATTCTCGCTAATCAAGCTGAAAATTCACCAACAATCACCGAAGTTTACGAAACGAAAAAAAACAACTAAAAAAAGGGTTCACAGATGCGAACCCTTTTTTGTTTGTAAAAAGTATTGATTATTTTTTTGCCAGTAAATCTCTTATCTGAATCAA
>JAWOHJ010000006.1:0-10287 GCA_046485225.1 Lutibacter sp.
GCTTGGGAACCTGGCAGGTTGGCGGGAAATGGGGCAGCGATTTCAATGGGAAAAACGCTGAAGAAATTATCAATACTGCCATTGACCACGGCGTGAATTTTTTGGATACTGCCGATGTTTACAGCAATGGACTTAGCGAAAAAGTGGTGGGAAAAGTGGTGCGCTCGCGTAAAGAAGAAGTTTACATTGCCACAAAATGCGGGCGACATTTAAACCCACACACAAATGCGGCTTACCAACCGGCAGTTTTAAGAAAATTTGTAGAAAACAGCTTGTCCAATTTGGGTGTTGAACGCATAGATTTAATTCAGCTGCATTGTCCGCCCACAGAAGTCTATTACCGTCCGGAAATTTTTGACTTGTTCGATCAATTGACCAAAGAAGGAAAAATCAGAAATTATGGCGTAAGTGTGGCCAATGTGGAAGAAGCTTTAAAAGCGATTGAATATCCGGGTGTTAGCACGGTACAAATTATTTTTAATATGTTTCGCCAACGGCCCAGCGAATTGTTTTTTAGGGAAGCAAGAGCAAAAAATGTGGGGATTATTGCCCGTGTACCTTTGGCAAGTGGCTTGTTAACAGGTAAATTTGGAAAAAGCTCCACTTTTGATAAAGATGATCACCGATTTTTTAACCGGGAAGGCGAAGTTTTCGACAAAGGAGAAACTTTTTCGGGAATTGATTTTGATTTGGGATTGAAAGCCGTGCATGAATTGAAAGATATTTTTAAAGATCAAAGCTTGGTTCATAAAGCACTGCAATGGATCTTGGCTTTTGAAGAAGTAAGTTGCATTATCCCGGGCGCTTCAAGTGTTTCACAATTGCTCTCGAATTTAGACACCTTTTCCGCAACGCCATTGTTGGCAAGTGATATAGAAAAAGTAAATGATATTTATAATAAATACATAAAAAAGGAAGTGCATCATTTGTGGTAATGCGCCAAAAAACGATGTTTTGAAGTGAGACATTTTTGCTATTTGCATTTAAATTTTATTCAATATAATAGCTCATACTTTTTTTAAAAAGCTATAAAATATTGATGATTATTTTTTTTGTATTGTAAAATTAGTTAATTTTAATTTCTAATTAACTAAAAATCAATATTATGAAAAGTATTAGTGCGATTTTATTCTTGTCAATCCTCTTTGTGGGATGTCAGCCGAAAACCGACAATTCGGCAAACGAGGCTTTCGAAAAAAATTCAAAAACAATCTTAGCGAATTTGGAAGGTTGGCAAAACGAAAATGTCGATTATTCTATGTATTCCAAAGATTTCGCCTTGTTAGAAACTGGCTTTGGAGCCCCTAAAGACTCTTTAAATTTGGATGAGATAATGGCAAGCGACAAGCAAATGTGGGCAACCTTTGATTTTAAATTGCTTAGTTCGCCTCAAGTTTTATTGCCGGGGGTTAATGCGGACACTAAATTGGCAGATGGCTCTGTTCGTTTTTACAGCCGTTGGGAAGTTACGCTTCCTGCTACAGATTCCACCGCAGCCAAATCGGGCGTTATCAGATTATATGAGTCTTACGATTTTGATGCCGAAGGAAAAATTAGATACCAACAAGTTTATGGCGACTTTGGAGGATTAATGAATTATTTATACAGCAAAGAATAGTTTTATACGCTTGTTATTAAAATTCAAAAGTAACATTGGTTTGCTTTTGTGATTTTTTAAAACAAAAAGGCCAATAATCAATTCATTATTGGCCTCTTTTTTGTTTTAAAGTGCTTTTTTATTTCTTCAGTAATTCATCAACTGCTGCTTTTAACTGGGCATCTTTTCCTTTCAGAATTTCTTCATAAGGAGTGGCTACATTAATGTCGGGTTCCAATTGAAGGTTTTCCAATGGGCGATTTTCTTCTACGCCATAAAAAGCAATCATAGGTATACCAAAAACCATGGTTGGATCAATTTGTGTTTCCCACTAAACGGCTGTACTTGTTCCTGGAACAGGTTTACCAATCAGTTTTCCAATTCCTTTGGCTCTGTATGCGTAAGGAAAAGCATGGGCATCAGAATAGTTTGATTCACTCATCAATACCACACTTGGTTTGGACCATTTGTCTCTGGGTTCTCCACCACGAGTAATGAATCCGTAGGGTCTGAATGTTGCATAGGGCTTGCCGTCTAAGAAGTTAGAGAGGTCTTCGTGCAGCCATCCGCCACCGTTAAAACGAGTGTCTACTATCAATCCGTCTTTATCGGCATTGAGTCCGAGTACTTCATCATATACGGTTCTGAAACTTCCGTCGTTCATTCCCTGTACGTGAACATAGCCTATTTTTCCACCGCTCAATGAGTCGGTCATTTTACGCATTGTTGCTGTCCAACGTTTGTAAAGCAAAGCGTTTTCTGCAACAGGAGTAATTGGTTTTACGGTTTCCTCCCAACGTATTTTTTTAGCTGGATCGTAAACACTTACCAACACATTTTTATTAACTTTTCTGTTTAACAGCGCGTTCCAATCGTTATCGGGAGTAATTTCCACACCGTCAATTTTTTCAATTACATAACCGGCTTTTATTTTACTTTGCGCTTTGTCTAAAGGTCCGCCGGCAATTACTTCGGTGATTTTTAAACCTGCTGTAGTAGCTTTTTCATCATAGAATAATCCTAAACTGGCTGTTAGGTCGCCATTTTCAGCACGGTGTGAGTAACGCCCTCCCGTATGTGAGGCATTTAGCTCGCCTAATATTTCGCCTAATAAATCCTGAAAATCGTAATTGTTATTGATGTGGGGCAAGAAACGCGCATAATTGTTTCGGTACATTTCCCAATCCAAACCATGCAGTTTTGGGTCGTAGAATTTATTTTTTACCTGACGCCAGGCATGGTGAAAAATGTATTCTCTTTCCCCTGCCGTATTTAAAATCATTTCTTCAGAGATTCCTACATTGGAGGTTTTCCCTCCTGTTGTTTCAATTTTAGTTATTTTCCCATCGGCGAGCACAAAGAGGGTTTTCCCATCCTTACTTAGTTCAATAGAACCGGAACCACTATTGGTTTTTGCCAGTGATTGTACTTCTTTGGTTCGCGTATCTAAACTCCAAACATTGTGTTTATCTTCATATCTTGCCATATAATACAATTTATCACCTTCGGGAGAAAATGCATACGAAGTAATATTTGATGAACTTGGAGTTACCCTAACTTTTCGGCTATCCAGATTTTTAAAGTCCAATACAAGAGGTGTTTGTTTATCCTCTTTCGGTTTGTCTTTTTTGTCTTTTTCTTTTTCTTTATCTGCTTTTTCTTTGGCTTCTTTTTCTTTGGTTTCCTTTTCCTTTACCAATTCAAATTCTTCTTTACTTAACTTGAAACGGTCAAATTCTTCCTGACTATAAAAGACAGCATAAACATCGGATTCTCTTGGTCCTTGATTTGCCAGTGGTTTTTTTCCTTCCCTGCCTGATGTCCATGAGAGGGCTTTACCTTTAAGCATCCACTGTGGATTACCGTCAAAAAAGCCACTTTTGGTTACATTGATTCCGGATTTGTTTCCTGCAGCATCATACCAAACCAAGTGACCGTTTCCATACATTCCTTGGGCACTGCGAGCGATTATAGATTTGCTGTCGGGACTCCATTCATAGGTTTGGTCACCATCGGCATAAGAGAAATTTTCTCCCAATGGTATAATTGTTCGTGATGTTTTATTTTGCAGGTTGAATATTTTTAATTCGTTGCGGTGTTCCAGATAGGCAATTTCTTTACCATCGGGTGAAACTTGCGGTTGGAATTCATCTTTATCGGATGTTATGACCCCTTCTTCATCAATTTGAGTGGCTGCAAAAAAATAAGGATCTTCTTTACGATTGATGGTTGCTTTATAAATATCCCAACTTTCTCCTCTTTCCGTTGCATAAAAAAGTGTTCTGCTATCTGAACCCCAGCTTACCATTCGTTCTTGTGCAGGCGTGTTGGTAATTCGTTTCGTTTGATTGTTGTCTGATGAAGTTACAAATACTTCACCTCTAAAAACAAAAGCAATTTCTTTACCGTTGGGCGCCAAAGCCATTTCGGTAGCACCGTCTTTAACAGAAACAATTTTTTCTTCATTACCTCTAAAATCGGCATTGATAACCACATTTACTTTAGCCGGCTGCTGTCCCTCTTTCATGGTATAGATTTCACCATTCCAGGTAAAGCAAAGCATATCGCTTTTTGAGCGGCTCAAATGTCGAACAGGATGGTCTTTAAAAGAGGTCAACTGAACTTCATCACCTGAAGCTACATTTCTTTTAAAAACATTTTGAGCACCTTTTTTCTCACTTAGGTAATATACCGATTTTCCGTCAGCTGAGAAAACAGGCTCTCGGTCTTCACCTTCAAAATCACTTATTTGGGTGAATTTTTCTGATTTGGTATTGTAAATCCAGATGTCACGGGTTACGGATGAGGTATGTCTTTTTCGCAATTCGTCTTCATAGCCTTTTCGGTCTTGAAACACTATGTTTTCACCAGTTGCATCATAATTGGCGAATTGAAATCCTGCAGTTGAAATCAGCACATTTCTTCCTCCTGTTGCAGGAACTTTATACAAGGTTCGAAAAAGTCCTTTATTTGGGAATCGGACAGAAGATTGTACATCATTTCGATTGCCACTAAAAATCACGTCCTTTCCATCTGGAGAAAATGTTGAAGGAATATCATTTCCGGAGTGAGTGGTTAAACGGCGTGCTTCTCCTCCTTGAGCCGGAAGAATGAACACATCGAGATTTCCATATCGATCGCTGGCAAAAGCTATTTGTTTGCCATCGGGACTCCATACCGGGGAAACGTCGTAAGCTTCATGAAGCGTTAATGGCGTTGCGTTTCCACCATCGGTTGCGACTTTAAATAAATCGCCTTTATAACTAAAAATAATTTCGGTTCCGTCAGGCGATAGCGCGGGTGTTCGCAACCATAAAGGATTGTTTTGAGCAGAAGCCATACTGGCAATTGCTAAAAACGTTACAATGTAATAGTGAATTTTCATTTTGATTGTTGATTGGTTAATTGTTAAGATTCTTTTTAATTTATCATTTAATTTTGTTTCTTAAAGTCGTTTTGTTTTATTTCCATGAACACTATATTGTTTATTGGTCTGAAAAAACCATCCCAATCCACGTATATACGATTGGCTTGGTACTGTAAACACCTGACTTAATTTTTTATGAATTTTAAATTTCAGTAATTTTTTATTGAAAAGCAACATTGTTTTGTTGCGTAAAATAAAAGTACAATAAATTACGAAATATGGGTTTGCTTTTGTGAAATTTTTAGAAGAAAAAGGAATTGTTTAACGATACATGTTTTAGGGCTTGTGTAATTTTACAGCAATATTTTTTACCAAACTTGCCCTATTTTTTTTGTAAAGGTTCACATAGATTTCGTCAACCGTATAAGCCTTATCAAGTAACCGTATACTTTTTGACAAATGTGCGCTTAAGTCTTGACAAAGCCGGCCAACTTATTGGTAAAAATACTAGTATTAATTGCATAGATATACTAGTAAATCTTTTTAGAAGTAGTAGTATAACTTTTAAAATATACTACAATAAAAATAATGTTTGGGAATTTCACCAAGAATCAGGTGCTTTTTCAAAGGTACGAAAAATATAAATAAAAAACGCGCAAACTTTATAAGTTCACGCGTTTTAGGGTTTATTTTTTAATAAGCCATTTCTACAATTTTCTCCACATCGCTTGGCGTTACGTTTTGGCGTTCTCCCAAACCTTTCCAGCCGCGTTCGGTAAAACGTTTTGAAATAATTTCGGCAGTTCCTTTGTAATCATCGGTGTATTCAGACAAGGTTGTTTTGATGCCTAATGAGTTATAAAAAGCCTTGGTTTTTTCTATTCCTGCTTTCGCCTTTTCTTCTAAAGTTCCTTCAGTTACGTTCCAAACGCGCTCGGCATATTGCGCCAATTTTTCCTTTTTGTTTTCAAAATTATAGGTGTAATGACTTGGCAAAATAATGGCCAAAGTTCTCGCGTGGTCTATGCCAAACAAAGCGGTTAATTCGTGGCCCATCATATGCGTTGCCCAATCAGAAGGTACGCCTTTTTGGATCAAACCGTTTAATGCCATTGTGCAGCTCCACATAAAGTTTGCTGCGGCATTGTAATCGGCAGGATTTTTCATAATTTTTGGCGCCACTTCAACCAAAGTCTGCAAAATACCTTCCGCAAACCTGTCTTGCAACATTCCGTCTACCGGATAGGTGATGTACTGCTCCAATACGTGTGTAAAAGCATCTGCGACACCGTTAGCAATTTGTTTTTCTGGAATCGACTGCACCACTTGCGGATCTAAAACAGAAAACACAGGAAACAATCCCGGTCCGCCCATAACCAATTTCTCTTTGGTTTCCCTGCGCGTAATCACGGCGCCTGAGTTCATTTCAGAGCCTGTGGCAGGCAATGTAAGCACCGATCCAAAAGGCATTCCTTTTAAGCTTCGCTCGCTATTTTTTAAAATATTCCAAGGATCTTCGCCTTCGTAAACGGCTGCTGCAGATAAAAATTTGACACCATCAATGACTGAACCACCGCCAACTGCCAATAAAAAAGTGATGTTCTCACTTTTAATCACTTTTAGCGCGTCCATTAAAACCGCATATTCCGGATTGGCAGGAATGCCGCCAAATTCCACTACGTTGAAATCTGCAAGCGCTGCTTTTACCTGGTCGTAAACACCGTTATTTTTGATGCTTCCGCCGCCGTAAAGCAACAATACTTTAGCTTTTCCCGGAATTTCTTTTGAGATTGTTGCTATTTGGCCTTTACCAAACAGTATTTTGGTCGGATTTTGAAAATCGAAATTGTTCATTAGTTTATATTTTAAGATGTTATTTAAATTTTAATTAGCATTTTACCGCTGTTTTTACCTTCAAAAAGGTCTAAAAAGGCTTGAGGAATCGTATCAAATCCCTCAACAATAGTCTCTTTATATATGAGTTTTCCTTCTGCCAGCCATGTTGATAATTGCGCAATGGCTGCCGGGTATTTTTCCACATAATTGAAAACAATAAACCCTTGCATTAATGCACTATTTTTTATTAAAAAAGGCTGAACACTAATGCTTTTAGGCAATTCGGTGCTGTTATATACTGAAATGGCGCCACAAATAATTAAACGTGCAAATTGGTTGATGTTTAATAAAACAGCATCAGAAATTGGACCTCCAACATTGTCAAAATAAATATCCACACCATTTGGAGCTGCCTCTTTAATGGCTGCAGCCATATTTTTAGCTGTGTTGTAGTTAATAGCCTCATCAAATCCAAATTTTGATTTTAAGAGGGCTACTTTTTCGTCGCTACCTGCAATACCAACAACGCGGCAACCTAATATTTTACCTATTTGTCCTACAATACTTCCAACAGCACCTGCGGCACCGGAAACAACAATTGTTTCACCTTTTTTCGGCTTTCCAATTTCTGTTAAACCTAAATATGCCGTTAAACCTGTCATTCCTAAAATGCCTAAATAGGCTGAAAGTGGTGCTTTTGAAGCGTCTACTTTTAACAAACCTTCTCCGTTTGATTTTTGAAATTCTTGCCAGGCTAACATTCCTGAAACAAAATCACCCTTTGTAAATGCAGGATTTTTTGATTCTATTACTTCAGCAATAATGCCCGAATTTATAGGTTTGTGAAGTTCAAAAGGAGGCGTGTACGATTTAGCATCACTCATTCTCCCTCTTAAATAGGGGTCGACAGATACATAAGTTGTTTTTAACAAAAGTTCTCCTGTTGAAATTTCTTCAAGCTCATTTGAAACAAATTTAAAATCTGATAACTGTGGTTTTCCAACAGGCCTTTTTTCTAGTAAAATTGTTTTGTTCATTATTTTGAAATTTTTTAAAGTCGAATAATTTCAACATTCATATTTTCTTTCTATATAATTTTTGTTATTCAATTAAAGTTACCAAATCTTCTTTGCTTTTTCTTACTTTGGTGAGGTTTACCAGCCAGTCTTTATCGGCGTTGCGATAACCAACAGGTAATAAAACGACACTTCTGAGCCCTTTTTCGCGAAGTCCTAAAATTTTATCTACTGCCGCCGGGTCAAAACCTTCAATTGGCGTGGTGTCAACTTGTTCAAATGCAGCCGCAACTATGGCAATTCCAAACGCGATATAGGCTTGTTTTGATGCGTGAATAAAATTTTCTTCGGCATCTTTTTGCGGATAAGTACTTAATAATTGCTGACGATAATTTTCCCAGCCTTCATTTTTTTTGTCGCGAATTTCATTTGTTAAATCGAACATTTTGTTGATGCGTTCTGCCGTATACGTGTCCCAGGCTGCAAAAACCAACAAATGCGAACAGTCTGTCACCACAGGTTGCTTCCAGGCCACCGCCCTAATTTCTTCTTTAATTTTATCATCGGTAATCACCATAATTTCAAAAGGCTGTAACCCGCTTGAGGTTGGCGCCAATCGTGCCGCTTCCAGAATGTTGTCAATTTTTTCCTGAGACACTTTTTTCCCGTTCATCGCCTTTGCTGCGTACCTCCAATTTAATTTATCTATTAATTCCATATTTTTAGTTTGTAATTTATTCATTTGTTGATGGCAATAGCGCCAGTTCCTGAATTTTATCCGATTCAATAATTTGAATTTCAGGTTTTTCATTTGCCAAATACATCATCGTTTTTGCGATGTTTTCTGCTTCTATGATTCGGTATTTTTTTAATTTTCCTACCATCAGGGGTTGCAGTAATTTAAAGATTGCAATGCCAATTTTTTCCATCGGCCTGTTTTCATTTCTGTTTCCGCCAATAATGGACGGACGTAAAATATAGGTGTAAGGAATTTTTTCTGACAAAACTGCCTGTTCCATTTCGCCTTTGGTTTTGTTGTAAAAAACGCTGCTTTTGGCGTTGGCTCCCATCGCAGAAACCACTATAAACGTCGGAATATAATTTTCTTTCGCCAGTTTAGCCGCCGCTGCAGGAATGCCGAAATCAATGTTTTTGTACATTTTTTTATCGGGTGTTTTTTTAGCGGTGGTGCCAATGCAAACAAATACTTCATCGGCGGTAAAATCTTCCTTAAAATTTTTGAAGGTTAGCAAGTCTCCAACAATTTCAATCACTTTTGATGAGGTTTTTTCAGTTTTCTTTCTCGAAAACAATTTGATGCTTTCATAGTTTTTATCAGCAATCAATCCTGTTAAAAGCGCTTGCCCCGTCAATCCCGAGGCGCCTAAAATAATAGCTGTTTTTCCCATAATTTATATTTTTATGCTGTTCCAGGCCGAAACAAATGCCTCGGTCAGTTTGTCTTCTGTTAATTCAAAATCACTTCTTTTTTGTATCGTCATTAAAAATGCCAGCGGATAAATGGTGAAGGCATACAAAAGATAAGGCGAAATATTTTTTATGATTCCCTCTTTTTGTCCGCGTTCCCATAAATCGGTCAGGGGCTGCAAATTTTTTAATCCTTCCTGCCGGCTTGCTTCATCAATCATCGTATTGGTGTTGTCGCATTGTGATAAAAAAGCAGCTTTTTCAACCTGCTGAATTTTGAATTGCGCAATGTTGCGCCAAATCAGTTCAAAACCTTTTTGAACTGGTAAATTTTCTGTGTAATCCTTAAAAGCATCATCACTAAATGAGGCCTTAGTTTCCAAATACAACTTGTTAATTAAATCCTGTTTGTTTTTAAAATAAATATAAATGGTTGCGGGCGAAACGTCTGCCATTTTTGCTATTTTCGACATAGGCGCATCGTGGAAACCGTTGTTGTTAACCAAATAAAGCGTTGCATTTAACAGTGCAATTCTCTTTTCGTTACTTTTTGTGCGTTTTGCCATTTGTTGCTTTTATATAATTTTCTTCTGCAAAGATATATACAAAATGAACGTTCATTCTTTCTGTGAATATAAAATTATGTTAAAACTTAAAATGAGTACTTTTGCAGCAATACAGCGATTATGGGAAACAATAAAAAAACCAGCGAACTTCATCCGAACAACAAACATAACAATGGTTATGATTTTACGGAATTGTGTGAGGCCTACCAACCTTTCCCGATCAGGAAGCCCATCCGCCGCCCGAACCGGCCCATCAGCGCCGACATCAGCGGCGCCGCCAGCATCGAGCCCAGCACCGTCATCGAGATCGGCACGGTCGCGAGCGCCTTGTTCTCGGCCAGCATCGAGCCGACAAGGCCGCCGAGGATGAAGTGGACCGGCATCTGCGCGCCAAGAATCGATTGCGCCCAGACAAGGATCGCCACCGCCCGCTTGGCGCGAGCGTCGTCATGGTCCGGCGTGAGCGTGAGATTGGTC
>JAWOHJ010000040.1:0-5467 GCA_046485225.1 Lutibacter sp.
ACTACCATTTTGGCTTTTCAGCATTTTAAAACTTTTAGCGAACGATTAAAAGATTTTCCCGTAACCGTAGAATATTTAAACCGGTTTAGAACCGCAAATCAAAGGAAAGCCGTTCTAAAAGGATTGGAAGATGGTTCTGTTGACATTGTGATTGGAACACACCAATTGACAAATTCAGCAATAAAATATAAAGATTTGGGCTTGTTAATTGTTGATGAGGAACAAAAATTTGGCGTGGCCGTTAAAGACAAGTTGAAAACTTTAAAAGAAAATATTGACACATTAACACTTACCGCAACACCAATTCCGAGAACCTTGCAGTTTTCGTTGATGGCTGCGCGCGATTTATCGGTCATCAATACGCCGCCGCCAAACCGCGTTCCCATTGAAAGCAATGTGATTCGTTTTAGTGAAGAAGCGATTCGGGATGCGATTCGCTATGAAATTCAGAGGGGCGGACAGGTGTTTTTTATTCATAACCGCATTGAAAATATTAAAGAAGTTGCAGGAATGCTACAGCGATTGGTTCCAGATGCAAAAATTGGCATTGGTCACGGACAAATGGACGGCAAAAAGCTGGAAGGATTGATGCTTGGTTTTATCAACAATGAATTTGATGTGTTGGTTTCAACCACCATCGTTGAAAGCGGTTTGGATGTGCCAAATGCAAACACCATTTTTATCAACAACGCCAACAATTTCGGCTTGTCTGATTTGCACCAAATGCGTGGACGCGTTGGGCGCTCGAACAAAAAAGCGTTTTGTTATTTTATTACGCCGCCTTATCATATGATGACCGATGATGCCCGAAAAAGAATTCAGGCTATTGAATTGTTTACGGAGTTGGGCAGCGGCATTCAAATTGCCATGAAAGATTTGGAAATTCGGGGCGCAGGTGATTTATTGGGTGGTGAACAAAGTGGCTTTATTAATGATATCGGTTTTGAAACCTATCAGAAAATATTGAATGAAACCATTGAGGAATTGAAGGAAAATGAGTTTAAAGAATTGTATAAAGACAGTGATGAAAAACCAAAAGACTATGTAAAAGACATTCAGATTGATACCGATTTTGAAATTCTTTTTCCTGATGATTATATCAACGTAATTTCTGAACGTTTGAATTTATACACCAAATTAAGCGAACTTAAAACGGAAGAAGAACTGCAAAAATTTGAATTGGAATTGATTGACCGTTTCGGGGAATTTCCTTTTCAGGTGGCAGATTTACTGAACAGCGTACGCATAAAATGGATTGCAAAATCTTTTGGGCTTGAACGCCTTGTTCTGAAAAAACATAAAATGATTGGTTATTTTGTTTCCAATCAGCATAGTTCTTTTTACCAAACGCCTATTTTTACGAAAGTTTTGGAATTTGTTAAACAAAATCCACTCGGCTGCACCATGAAAGAAAAAGAAACTAAAAACGGATTGCGATTGTTACTGACCTTTGATAAAATTACTTCAGTAAGCAAAGCCTTGGCAACACTTCAAAAAATTTAAATTTTGAAAAACCTGCATCTAAAACACATTTTAGAACTAAATGTTGCGATACTTTTAATCAGCACTTCAGGTGTTTTGGGCAAATTTGTTTCGATGCCGCCACCTGTTACCATTTGGTTTCGTTGTGTTTTTGCCGTTGTTCTTTTGGGTGCCTATTGCTGGCATCAAAAAATTGATTTAAAAATTTATGGCAAAAGAGATTTTAAAGCCATTTTCCTGAGTTCCTTGCTTTTTGGCGCACATTGGATTACCTATTTTTATGCGCTGAAACTTTCAAATGTTGCCATTGGAATGTTGAGCTTATTCACTTATCCGGTAATTACCGCTTTGCTGGAACCGCTGTTTTTCAAAACTAAATTGAATAAAACGCATATTTTGTTGGGCGTTATTGCGCTCATTGGAATTTATTTTTTAGCTCCGGAATTTAATTTAGAAAGCAATATTACAAAAGGCGTCCTTTTCGGATTGCTTTCTTCGGTATTTTACGCCATCAGAAATATCATGATGAAACAAAAAATTGCCCAATATCCGGGCTCTATGCTTATTTTTTATCAGATGGTTATTATTTCATTGGTTTTATGGCCGGTACTTTTTCTTTTTGAGGTTCAGCCAACAACGGGAGATTGGATGGCTATACTCGCTTTGGCTTTGTTTACCACAGCGGTTGGGCATACGCTTTTTGTGAGAAGCTTCAAGAATTTCTCTATTGGTACCGCAAGTATTATGAGCAGTATTCAGCCAGTATATGGCGTTTTATTCGGACTGTTTTTGCTGAATGAAATTCCATCGGAAAACACCTTAATTGGAGGATTCCTGATTCTTTCTACTGTAGTTATTGAAAGTGTACAATCAAATAAAAGAAAATAATATGGAATTTTTTAGAATTATCGACAAACAAACTACCGAAGAACAACTTCAAACCAAGATACATCAGAAAAGTATCGAAGAATTTACAGAAACGATGTTATTTCTTGAAAGCAACGAAAATAATTTTTTAGGCGCAACGCTTTGGGGTGAGTTTAATATAAGTTACCATAAAATAAAAGGTGGTGTCAGGTTTGCTTTATTGGATTGCCCAAATGCATTGGCATGGACAATAACTTGTGGATTTCCTCCCGAAAGAGATAAAATAGTTTTGCATTGCACCATAAACAGAACTCAAAAGCCTGATGAGTTTGTTGAAGAAGTTGAGGAGTTTATGGATGAATGGGAAGAAGGGTTAAAACGAGAATTTTAAAAACTTAAATCGCTATGTCAATTTTTACAAAAATTGCTTTTTTCACTTCATAGTCTATATTTCTATTGTTGTTTTGTTTGAATATAAAATTTAAATAAAGAAGTTTTTCATTATCAAATGTGTGAATTATGTAAGGTTTTTATGAAATAGTGTAACTCATACTCAACTGAGATATATAGCTTTGTCCCCAAATGAAAACGCTAGGGAAACCAAATTAAAAACATACCTTTGGCCCCTTATTTAATTAACCCTAAAACAAAATAGATGAAGAAAATTATTTTTAGCGTTATACTATTCGTAGCTATAACGACAAATGCACAAGAAAAAGATTACAACCAATGGTCTGTTGAGGCAGAAGCAGGGGTTCACAAAGTTACCACACCTTTTGCTCCGGGATATGCAACAGCAACCCCAAGTTTATGGCAAGGTGGCTTAGGAGTTCGCTATATGATCAACGAAAAATTTGGTTTTAAAGTGGATGGTGGCTATAACAATATTTCAGAAAGTGACGAAAGCCAAGAATTTGAATCGGAATATTACAGAGCCAGTTTACAAGGTGTTGTAAATATGGGTAATGTGCTTGATTTTAGAAGCTGGACCAATACTTTTAACGTTTTATTGCATGCTGGTGCAGGATATTCTGCTCACAAACCAAAATCACCAATTGCTTTACAAAGCAAAGATCAAATGTTGAATTTTATTGTTGGGCTTACGCCTCAAATAAAATTAACCAACAACATCGCGCTTACCGGTGATTTAAGTTTCATCAATCACGTGAGACAATCTGTTACTTGGGATGGAACTCAGAGCTTAAGCTCTACGCTTTCAAACAACCAACAAAGAGGTTTCAATGGTACGATTGTGAATGCAAATGTTGGTTTAACTTTTTACTTAGGTAAAAAAGCCATTCACGCCGACTGGTATTCAGAAGAAAATACTTTAAGAAAAGAAATTGACTCTTTAAATGTTCGTGTTTCTAAAATTGAAAACGATATGATGGACAGCGACAATGACGGAATTGCAAACTATTTAGACCAAGAACCTAATACTGTTGCCAATGCTCTTGTTGATTCAAAAGGTCGTGCTGTTGATGTAAACAACGATGGAATTCCAGACACAATGTTAGCACCTTTAGACGCTCGTTATGGAAATGAGGGAGGAGACTTCATAAAAGAATTTATGAACAATGGTTATGCAAATGTATATTTCCGTTTCAACAGTACAAATCCAGAAGATTATTCTTTAGAATCAGTTGGCTATTTGATTAATTATATGAAGGAAAATCAAGGATCGAAAGCAGAACTTACCGGTTATGCAGATGAGCTTGGTTCAACAGATTACAATCAAAAACTTTCTGAACAAAGAGCTAATAAAGTACAGGAGTTATTAATTGCTTCAGGAATTGATGCTTCTCGTTTAACCGCTCGTGGTGCCGGTGAAGATACTTCAGTTGACAAAAATTCAGCTGCTGCACGTCAATTGGTTCGTCGCGTGACTTTAAAATTGAAATAATATTTAACTACTTTTCTAAATATTAAATCCCCGTTGTTACCAAACAGCGGGGATTTTTTTTGCTGAAAACAATTTATTAGATGCTGTATAATTTTTAAAAACCAGACATGAATATTCAATATTGTAAAAGTGTGAATTATGCAAAGTATTGTTACAATTGTGTAACTAAACCATGACTGAGGCATATAACTTTGTTCTCTAAATAAAACTCTAGGAATCTCCAATCAGTATTGTCTGATTGGACCCTAAAGTAATTAACATTAAAACAAAACTATAGATGAAAAAAATTATTTTTAGCCTATTATTATTGGTTGCTATTACAGCAAACGCTCAAGACAAAAACAATCCTTGGGCTATAGGCATTGGCGTAAACGCCGTAGATTTTTACCCAACCAATGTTGGTGCCCCTGGCTTTGGTGGCTGGTTTGACGAGTATTTTAATGCAGGTGACCATTACAACATTCTTCCTGCAGTTTCTAAAATTACTGTTGGCAAATATTTGGCGAATGGATTTTCCCTTGAAGCAGCAGGTACTTTGAACAAAATATCAAAAATGGGTGACAATAGCGTTAGCGATTTAATGTATTTTGGAGCAGATGCTGCTTTAAAGTTTAGTTTTAACAGTGTTCTAGAAGGATCTTCTTGGTTTGATCCTTATGTTTCAGCTGGTGGAGGTTACACTTGGTTGGATAAATTTGGAGCACCTACCGTGAATGGTGGTGTTGGATTTAACCTTTGGTTCACTGACAATATTGGATTAAACGTTGAATCAAAATACAAACACGTATTTGAAGATGCAGAAATTTTACAACACTTTCAGCATTCTGTTGGAATTGTATTGAAATTTGGAGGTACTGACACAGATGGTGATGGTATTTTTGACAAAGATGATGCTTGTCCTACTGTATTTGGATTGGCTGCATTTAATGGTTGTCCTGATACTGACGGCGATGGTGTTGAAGATTCAAAAGATGATTGTCCTACAGTATTTGGATTGGCTGCTTTAAACGGTTGTCCTGATGCCGATGGCGATGGAATTGCCGATAAAGATGATGCTTGTCCAAATGAAAAAGGAACAAAAGCAAACAAAGGTTGTCCAGATACTGACGGTGATGGTGTTGTTGATAAAGACGATGCTTGTCCAACTGTAGCCGGTCCAGCTGACAATAAAGGTTGTCCTTGGCCAGATACTGATGGTGATGGTGTAACAGACAA
>JAWOHJ010000121.1:0-8313 GCA_046485225.1 Lutibacter sp.
CCAAAATATTTTTACGAATTGGTTTTTGAAAAACCGGGCGATTTGGTGATGCCAATTATTGTTGAATTTGAATATGAAGACGGCACAAAAGAACGCAAACAATATCCGGCAGAAATTTGGAGATTAAATGATGCCGAAGTCACTAAAGTTTTTCCGTCAAGCAAAACTATCACAAAAATCACTGTTGATCCCGATGAGCAAACTGCCGACATTGATTTAAGCAATAACAGCTGGCCTAAAAAATCAGTAAATAAATTTGAGAAATTCAAAAAAAACTCAAATTAAATCTTAATTAAATGAGCCGTTCATTTGGGCGGCTTTTTTAATTCAATATTTATTCTAATCTTATTATTAATGAAAAAATTACTACTAATTTCCTTACTTTTTCTGACAGTAATTTTGCCCGTTACCGGACAAACAACGCCTCAAAAAGCACATTACAACAACAGTAAATTCAAACAATTACACGAAGAACTTCCAACGCCAAACAATGAACACAAAGCTTCAGGAGCGCCCGGACACGAATATACCCAACAGCAGGTAGATTATAAAATGGATATTATTTTAGATGAGGAAAAGAATCGAATTTATGGTGAAGAAATCATTACCTATCACAACAATTCCAAAGATAATTTAGAATATTTATGGTTGCAGTTAGATCAAAATGTACGTGCTGCAGATTCAAAAACTCCTGATATTAATCAAACTAAAATAAGTGACTTATACACACCCAAAGAATTTTATAAAAATTTCATAAATGCACCTTTTGATGGCGGTTTCAAAATTGAATATGTTAAAAATATGGACGGCAGTGATGCTTCTTATGTCATCAACCAAACCATGATGCGTTTAAATTTAGACAAACCTTTGGCTTCAGGAGAAAAATATTCTTTTAAAATTAAATGGTGGTACAATTTAAATAACCATATAGAACAAGGAGGCCGGTCCGGATATGAACATTTTCCGGCTGATGGGAATAACAGTTATGTCATTGCGCAGTTTTTTCCAAGATTATGTGTTTACAACAATGTGGAAGGCTGGCAAAACCATCAATTTTGGGGAAACAGCGAATTTGCGCTGGAATTTGGAAACTATGAAGTAAATATTACCACACCCGATGATCACCTGTTAGGTGCAACCGGAGTGCTGAAAAATGAACATGAAGTCTATACCAAAACGCAATTAAAAAGATTGTCAGAAGCCAGAAAAACTTTCCAAAACCCGATTATAATTCACAATCAAGAGGAAGCAATTCAAGCTGAGAAATCTAAATCTAAAAAAACGAAGACCTGGAAATTTATTGCTGAAAACGTTCGGGATTACGCTTTTGCCACCTCCAGAAAATTTATTTGGGACGGAATGGCAGTTGATATTAACGGAAGAACCGTTATGGCTTATTCATATTATTCTAAAGAAGCAAATCCATTATACGGAGATCATTCAACCAGAGCCGTAGCGCAAACTTTGAAAACCTATTCTAAACATACCATTGATTATCCATATCACAAAGCAATCTCGGTTGATGGACAAATGGGGATGGAATATCCTCAAATTTGTTTTAACCCGGGAAGACCAAATCCGGATGGAACTTACAGTGATCAAACAAAATATCGTATGATTGGCGTGACTATTCATGAAGTTGGCCATAACTTTTTCCCTATGATTATCAATTCTGATGAACGTCAATGGACTTGGATGGATGAAGGTTTAAATTCTTTTATGCAAATGCTGGCGCAAATGGATTATGAAAAAGACTATCCGCTAAGCAGAGGTTTACCCAAAAATATTGTGGGTTATATGAAAGGAGACCAGTCTAAATTAACGCCAATAATGACTCAAGGAGATCACCTTTTTGAATTTTCAAACAATGCCTATGCAAAACCTGCTGCAGGATTGTGGATATTACGTCATACAATAATGGGACCTGAATTATTTGATCATGCCTTTAAAACCTATGCGCAACGTTGGGCTTTTAAACACCCTACGCCTGCAGATTTTTTTAGAACTATGGAAGATGCATCGGCTATGGATTTAGACTGGTTTTGGAGAGGTTGGTTTTTTACAACGGGCGTCAATGATATTGGCATCAAAGATGTGAAAAAATACTATGTGACAGATAAGCCAACCGAACGTGCCGAAAATATGGCAAAACGCAGAGGTATCGATAAATTGCCACCAGCATTGTATTTGGTTTCTGAAGACAGCCCAGAATTTGATGAAAATTTAAAATCTAAAAAACCTGAAGATTACAATTTATTAAGCGATTATATCAATGAAAACTTTTCATCCGAAGAAAAATCAACCTTAAAAGCACCAAAATATTTTTACGAATTGGTTTTTGAAAAGCCGGGAGACTTGGTCATGCCAATTATTGTTGAAATTGAATATGAAGATGGCTCAAAAGAACGCAAACAATATCCTGCAGAAATTTGGAGACTAAATGATGCTGAAGTCACTAAAGTTTTTCCGTCAAGCAAAGTAATCACAAAAATTACGATTGATCCCGATGAGGAAACCGCTGATGTGGATTTAACAAATAATACCTGGCCAAAAAACACGGAAACCAAGTTTGAGCAATTCAAAAAGGAACAAATAAAAAGTTAGCTAGTAGTTATAAAAATTAAAAAGGGTCTGAAAATATTAATTTCATGACCCTTTTTTTAATTTAAAAATTTCTGTATTTCTTGGTGATTTCAAAAACATGTTCAAGAATTCGCTGTTCTTTAGAGTCAAAATCAACTTCCCTCCTTTTCATGACCAATGTTGCAGTTTCAGTCACTTTATCCATTTGATAGGTTGAAAAACCAGCTGCACCGCCCCAACTAAAAGAAGGAATAAAGTTTCTCGGAAAATTACTGCCATAAATATTTGCGCTTACGCCAATTACTGTTCCTGTGTTAAACATCGTGTTAATACCGCATTTAGAATGGTCTCCCATAATTAAACCACAAAATTGCAATCCGGTTTTTGCGAAATTTTCGGTTTCATAATTCCACAAACGAACATCACTATAATTATTTTTTAAATTTGAATTGTTTGAGTCTGCACCAATATTGCACCACTCACCCAATACTGAGTTGCCTAAAAAGCCATCGTGTCCTTTGTTTGAATAGCCTGATAAAATGGAATTGTTTATTTCTCCGCCAACGGTACAAAACGGTCCAATTGTGGTAGCTCCATAAATTTTAGCACCCATTTTTACCACAGAACGTTCACCCAATGCAAAAGGTCCGCGAATTAAACTTCCTTCCATGACTAGGGTATCTTTCCCAATATAAATTGGTCCTTTACTGGCGTTTAAAACAGAAAATAAGATTTCGGCGCCTTCTTCAATAAAAATATTTTCTTTATTTATATAACGAGTGCCTTCAGGAATTGGCTGTGATATTCTTCCTTCGGTAATTAATTCAAAATCAGCTTTTAAAGCTTTGTCATTTAATGAAAATAAATCCCAGGTATTTTTAATTTGAAGCACTTCCGATTCAAATTCAATTTGCTCGTAGTTTTCAAAATCGATTGTTTCCTGTGATTCTGTGGTAAAAAAAGCAATCACTTCTTCCTCTTTGAAAATAGCCTGATTTTCCTTTAATTCCATAATCAATTCTGCTAAGGCAAGTGTTGGCAAAAATGATGCGTTAATCATGACGTTTTCAGCCATTTCAACCATCGGAAATTTTTCTTCTAAGTAGTCTTCTGTTAGTGTGGTTGTGGTGAAACCCAAATATGTTTCCCATTTTTCACGAATGGTAAGTATTCCAATTCGTAAATCGGCTACGGGTTTTGTGAAGGTTAATGGCAATAATGAATTGCGAACTGTACCATCAAATAAAATATAATTCATTGATTGATTATTTTACACAAATGTACAGTAAGTTTTTTTCTTTCTCAAACGAAAAAAAGCATTGTGCTTTATACGATTTTGTTTTTTCTTAAATAGGTGTCAATGCTGTCTGCCGTATCAAAGCAAGCGCTAACCGTATTAATATCTGAGCAATAACGCGAGTCAATTGAATGATTTTTACATCCAATTGCATTTAAATCTACGGATGAGAAATTTTTGTCGATGCTCACGCATTTATCGTACAATGAAGCGATAGTTTCGTCTGGCTGAATCTCAACATTGCTTTTTGTTAAATACCCTTTAAGAAAGTTCTCAATGGCAAATTGGGCATTTTTACAAACCGAATAACTGACAATATCTTCAGCTGGTTTAAATAACTCCTCTTTTGCCGATTTTAATTTTTTTGACGCTTCGTTAAAAAAAGCTTCTGATCTTGATTTCATTTTTTGTTTTTTTATGTTATTGTCCTACAAAGAAAATTATTGATCCCTGTAATGCCTCCACTTATCATAAGAATAAGGCCTTCGCAAAAGTATTTAAAGATATAAAAAAAAGTGCCAAGTTTTTTATACTTGGCACTTTTAACTGAATTTAATTTATAAATTTCTGTAAAGTTCTAACCTTTCCCAATTCACATCTACTTGTTCTTGGGCTTTATCCAACAGCACTTTTGCCAATTCAGGATTTTCGTTTACAACTCTCGTAAAACGCGTTTCAGTGTACATAAATTCACTTAGAGGTGCAGAAGGTGCTTTAGAATCCAATTTAAATTTCTTTCCTTTTTCAGCCAAAGGATTGAATCTAAATAATGGCCAGTAACCTGTTTCTACAGCTTTTTCTTGATGTGTTGCACCGTCTTTTAAATCGTAACCGTGCTCACCACAATGAGAGTAAGCAATAATTAATGATGGTCCAGGATATGCAGCTGCTTCTTCAATTGCTTTCAGTGTTTGGTTATCTTTTGCACCAATTGCAATTTGCGCTACATATACATTTCCATAAGAAACCGCTTGCAAAGCCAAACTTTTCTTAGAAGTCTTTTTCCCTGAAATCGCGAACTTGGCACTTGCGCCCATCGGCGTAGATTTAGATGCTTGTCCACCAGTATTCGAATATACTTCAGTATCCATAACTAAAATATTAACGTTTTCTCCTGATGAAAATACGTGGTCTAAACCACCATATCCAATATCATAAGCCCAACCGTCACCACCAAATATCCAAACTGCTTTTTGACGTAGGTATTCAGAAAGATTTCTTAGTTTTTTAGCTTCATAAGTATCAATGGTTTCTAAAATTTCATTTAGTTCATCAATATGATTTATTTTTTGTTCTTTAAGCGTTTCGTTTCCTTCAGCATTATTTAGTATGTTATTTACTAAAGTACTGCCAACTTTACTTTCTAAAGATTTCAATAAATCAGCTGCAATTTCTTGTTTTTTGGTCAATGCCAATTGCATACCCATACCAAACTCTGCATTGTCTTCAAATAATGAGTTTGCCCAAGCTGGTCCGCGACCGTCTTTATTTGTTTTGTAAGGTGTTGTTGGTAAATTACCGCCATAAATAGATGAACAGCCAGTTGCATTTGCAATTAAAATACTGTCTCCGTATAATTGTGTAATTAACTTAATATATGGTGTTTCACCACAACCTGAACAAGCTCCAGAGAATTCAAATAACGGTTCTAAGAACTGAGATCCTTTTATTGTAGAAGTTACCAATTCTTTTCTGTCATAATCCGGTAAATCAATAAAGAAATCCCAATTAACATTTTCCACATCTTTTACTTGACGATAATCTGTTAAGTTAATTGCAAAAGTATTTGGAATGACTTTACTTTCGGCCGGACAAACAGCTACGCATAAATCGCAACCTGTACAATCTTCTGGAGAAACCTGCAATATATAACTTTCATTGTCGCTATTAAAAGGTCTTCCTTTCGCTGGTACACTTTTTAGAGATTCCGGTGCATTTATCAATAAATCATTTGATACAACTTTGGCTCTTATGGCAGCGTGCGGACAAATTACAACACATTTATTACACTGAGTGCAAAGATCTGCATCATCCCAAACCGGGACAAAATCTGCAATTCCACGTTTTTCATACTGTGTTGTTCCTGTTGGAAAAGTTCCATCTGCAGAAAATGCGCTCACAGGTAATGAATCACCTTTACCAGCCAAAATAGTTCCTAAAATTTGTTTTACGAAATCATCGGCGTTGGCAGTCATCATTGGTATTAAACCGTCACTATTTGTAGTGTGACGAGGATATTCTACTTTTTGAAGATTTTCTAATGACTTGTCAACTGCATTAAAGTTCATTTGAACAACATCATCACCTTTGTGTGAATATGATTTTACAATAGCATCTTTAATTTTTTTGATCGCTTCATCTTTAGGAAGCACGCCAGAAATGGCGAAGAAACATGTTTGTAAAATAGTATTTGTACGTTTACCAAGATCTGCATCTTGGGCAACTTTTGTTGCGTCAATTACATAGAATTCAATATCATTATCAATAATTCTGCGTTGCATAACGCTTGGCAACTCTGTCCAAACTTTATATTTTGAATGAGGTGTGTTTAATAAAAATGTTCCACCTTTTTTAACATTTTCTAAAATATCGTATTTATAGATAAAATTAAACTGGTGACAAGCAATAAAATTCGCTTTGTTGATTAAATAAGTTGAATAAATTGGTTCTGGTCCAAAACGCAAATGCGAAACTGTTTGAGCACCTGCTTTTTTGGAGTCATATACAAAATATCCTTGTACATAATTATCGGTGGTTTCACCAATAATTTTAATGGAGTTTTTATTTGCGCCAACAGTACCATCTGATCCTAAACCATAAAACATACAATTGAATGTTGTTTTTCTGGTTTTAAAATCGGGATTGTACTTTAAACTTGTGTTGGTTACGTCATCATTAATACCGATAGTAAAATGGTTTTTTGGAGAATTTTCGTCTAATTCATCGTAAATTCCTTTAACCATTGCAGGCGTAAACTCTTTTGAAGAAAGTCCGTATCGCCCACCAATAATTGTAGGCATAGATTCACCCATTTCAACAAATGCGGTTACCACATCTAAGTATAAAGGTTCACCAATACTTCCTGGTTCCTTTGTTCTGTCTAAAACCGCAATTTTTTTAACTGTTTTAGGAATGTTTTCGATAAAATCGTATACAGAGAACGGACGGTATAAACGAACGATTAAAGCACCAACTTTTTCACCTTGTTCAACCAACGTGTCAATAGTTTCTCTAATTGGTCCGTCACCTGAACCCATAACAACAATTACTTTTTCTGCTTCCGGATGGCCAATGTAGTAGAATAAACTGTATTTTCTGCCGGTGTGTTTGTAGAATTCGTCCATTGTTTTTTGAACGATTCCAGGAACATTTTGGTAATAAGTATTAGCTGCTTCACGTGCCTGAAAGAAAACATCAGGATTTTGTGCAGTTCCTCTAATTACTGGATTGTCTGGATCTAATGAACTTTTTCTGTGTTTCATCACTTCCTCTTCTGGCATCATTGCTTTAATAACATCATCTGGAATTCCGTTAATCTTGGCAATTTCGTGAGATGTTCTAAATCCGTCAAAAATATTTAAAAAAGGAACCCTGCTTTTTAAAGCAGAAACCTGTGAAATTAATGCAAAATCGTGTGCTTCCTGAACTGAACCTGCAAACAACATGGAGAATCCGGTTGCACGGGTTGCCATAACATCTGAATGGTCGCCAAAAATAGATAACGCGTGTGTTGCCAACGTTCTTGCGGCCACGTGGATTACGGCTGGCAATAATTCGCCGGCAATTTTATACATATTAGGTATCATCAACAACAGCCCCTGTGATGCTGTAAAGGTTGTTGTTAAAGCGCCTCCTTGAAGTGAGCCGTGAACTGCTCCTGCAGCACCGCCTTCACTTTGCATTTCAACAATTCTAGGAATGTTACCCCAAATATTTGTTTGGCCATTTGAACTATACACCTCCGCATGTTCACCCATTGGTGATGATGGTGTGATTGGATAAATTGCACAAACCTCGTTCGTTTTGTGAGCAATGATTGCTACTGCTTCATTGGCATCACAAATTAGTTTTACACTTTCTTGTTTCATTTTACTTTATATTTACGCTGAAAAAATTTACAAAATAAAGTTTTCTTGAAGTCCTTTATTTTATAAATATTATAATTAACTGTTCAATTTTATTTTGTAAAAATATACCAATAAAGTAGTATTTATAATGACATATGTCAGCTAATTTGGCTATAAATTTATTTAGAATTGATATAAACCACTCATGTAATTACTTCATTTTAATTGTTTTATAAATAATTTTTATAGTCGAAAATTGAAGTGTGCTACATTTATAACGTTTTAAAACGGAAAATTTCTTCTGAAAATAAGCTTCAAAATTGAAAAATTTATATAATTGACTATTTTTTCGCTGTTTTATAAGGA
>JAWOHJ010000165.1:0-4586 GCA_046485225.1 Lutibacter sp.
GGAACGAAAACTTGATTTTGAAAAAATGAATGTACTGAAATTTGCCGGTGAAGTCGCCCAAAAACGGTTCAAAGTCACATTCAAATTCAATATCGGCCCCTCGAATTTTAGTGTCCATGTTGGCGGCGACTTCACCGGCAAATTTCAGTACATTCATTTTTTCAAAATCAAGGGAAATTCCAGTATCATGGCCCTCATAATTGGAACTCCTGTATCATAAGCCTGTCGGGCATAGGTATAGATATATGGATTTAATTGGTATTTAAATTCAATTGATTTTTTAGCGATTTTTTCTGCTTCTTCACCAAACAACCAAGGCTCAACGGCATTATTACCCTCATGATGGGCGCGACTTAAAGGATTGAAAACCCCGAACTGCAGCCAGCGGATGTAAAGTTCTGAAAATTCTTTGTAGTCTGTAATCTCCCCGCAATAACCGGAAATATCAGTGGTCCAAAATGGGACAAGCCCCATTCCTGCTGACAATCCTAAGGGTATTTGGTTTTCTAAATTTCCCCAGCCGTCGAGCACGTCACGTCCGTTTCCGCTGTCTCCGGACCATCCGAAAGTATACCTTTGCATTCCCGCATAAGCCGCACGTGTCATTTGAAAAACGCGTTGGTTGGGATTGTTTTTTTCAAACTGTTCAGTGACAACTTTATCCCAGGTGAGTCCATAAACATTGTGTATTTCATCATGCATTCCGAGGTAATGTTTCATATGCAATCGGTCAGTGCTTTCTTCATTGCTCCAGGCAGGTTCTCCCATATCGGTCCAGAAACCTTTTACGCCATCATCTAGAGGTATTTGCTGAAGTGTTCCCCACCAATCTGCAACATCCGGATTGGTAAAATCGACCACCCCGCAGTTTCCACCCCAAGGCCATGGCATATCATAAGCCTGTCCGGTTCGATCATCTGTCACAAAAAATCCTTTATCTTTTGCTTCAGTCCATTGATCCGAATTTGATTGAGATATGACAGGATCTTGTGAAACAATGACTTTAAATCCATTTTCAGACAAATCTGAAAGCATTTTTTTCGGATTGTCATACCGGTCTTTTCGCCATTTAAAATTTTGAAGTCCTTCTACCCAGCCAATGTCCTGGTATATAATATCACAAGGAATTTCCCTTTCTCTATATGCTTCAGCAATATCTCGCGAAAGCTTTTCGAAATTTAGCATACCTCTGCTTTGTGACCAGCCCAATGCCCATTTCGGCGGCATAATCGGTTTTCCCGTAAGTTTTGTGTAACTGCCTATAATTTCTTTATAATTATTGCCAAACATAAAATAATAAATGAATGGGCCATTTGGTGTTGAAAACGAAAAGTGATTTTGGGATTTATGGCCAAAGTCAAAAGATGTTTTATAGGTGTTATCAAAGAAAATTCCATAGTTATAACTGCTCATAAAAAAGGGAATGCTTTTATAAAGCGGATCTTCAGTTTCAGAATAGCATGGCTTGTCACTGTTCCACATGACATAAGTTTTTCCTCTTCTGTCCAACGTCCCGGTTTTTTCACCCAATCCAAAAAAATGTTCGTCTGGCCTTAAAACTTTTTTGGTTATTGCATAAGAATCGTTATAAGCATAAGCTTCCTGGTCAGCATCGCCCATAATTAACTTTTGATATTTATCAAAAATCGCGATATTAAAAGGCGATTTTGAAATACGAACGCGTAAATCCCCGGTGAATATTTCAAAAGCGGCATTGGAATCCTGAACTGTTATCGCCATTGAATTGTCAAAAATTTCATTAACCACAGCAAATGATTCATTGTTTCGTTTAAAATCTCCTTTAGGCGAAAACCAGAATTTTATGTTTTTGGAATCAAGAAATTCAAGGGAGATTTTAGCACTGTCATTGCAATTGAAAATAACTTTATTCTTAACAATGCTATAAGAATCGCAAACTGAAACCTGATTTACCTGGGAATGGGCTTGCATTCCAATGATCAATAAAATTAATAAGATATATGGATTTTTATTCATTTGATTATTTTTAGCGTTATGTTTTCACCACCAATTAGAGTCAATTATTATAGTTAATTGTACTCAACCACAATCATTCCCCAGTATTGAAGAGAAGGAATTTTAAAGATGAGATTGTTTCCGTTTTGGGAAAAATCCAATTCCAATGAACTTCCCAGATTCAAATCGGGTGAAGCGTACCATACTTTTGTTACTTTTTTACTGCTGTCCAAATTCAAAATAAAATCTTTTTTGATTTTGGGAGTTTGCTGTTCTCCATTGGCATCTCTCCAATTTAGGTTATTGGCTTCTGAGAAATTTATTAAATGAATAACTTGCTTATCAGAAAATTCTTTGCCTATTACTGATACTTTGGAAGCAATTGGCGGCCAATTATTCAAATTTACTTTGCCGTCTCCAGAAATCAGGTTTGGATTGTTAAATGTTCCGCCATCTCTCAATAAGTTTTGGTAAGCCACCAAAAAGTTATAATAGGAATTAAGGCTATTTTTTAATTCATTGTTAATTGCCAGATTATTGTTTGGAAAATATTCTTTGCCAAGCATATGCTCTCCCAATTCTATATGGGCACCGCCAAAAGCAAAGATGACTGCGTCGGTCAGCAAAACACCCGGCGTATTAAAAACTCCGGAATTGTTCGCCTTGTCATAATTCATATAGGCCGCCAATACAGTATTTTTGGTATTATTTGAGAGGGTATTATTGCGCTTTATGATGGCGGCGAGATCAGCAAATCCTTCATTGCCTTCCCAAACCTCTGTATAGGCAAAATCTACTGCTTCATTTAAAATTTGCGACTGTCCATATTGGTTTACAGCATTTAAAACCATTTTTTTATTTGGGAATGTCTGCTTTAAATTTCTCAAAAAGGGACCATAAGTTTGATCAAGGGCTACAATTTTTCCGTCATAGTCATAAACAGTTCCGCGATTTCCCAGTTGATCCAAATGCCAGCCGTCAAAATCCAGATGGTCATAAATTGATTGTGTTTTATTAAAAATATAATCTTGCCATGAAGTGTTGGCCGGATTTAAAACTAAAATATCACTTAAAGCCCAATTGTCATCCAATGCGTGTTTGTTGATGTTTTGGTGATTGGAATCATTAAAAAGCATCCATTCTCTTGAAACTCCGTCGGAAGCAAAATCCTCCCAGGCGCCAAACATAAGATTATAGCTCATAGATGCTATATTTTTACTTTTTGATGCTGTTATGTATTTTTCAACAGTGCTAAAAGACGTTTCACGTTTTGCAATGTCTAACCAATCTGATGCCGGCGTATTGCCATTCATCTTCAATGGAAAATGATGTTTATTGTGCCAGTCATAATACTGCAATCCGTTAATATGATAATCTTTTAAATTATCAATAACCTGATTAATTTGACTGTCAGAAATTACATTAAATTTTGACAGAAAACCATATCTTGGAAATTTTGTCCAATCTGATGATACATCCACAGCCACAGATCCCACAACCACTTCTTTTCCATCAACCATTTGAAATAATTCAACTAAATATCCTTTAAAATCATCGGATGGAGGAGTCCATTCCCAAGAACTTCCTGATAAAGACTGCGTTGCAATCACCGTATTCAAATACTTATATTTTACGCTGACACTGCCCGAAAATTGTGCGGCCGAAAACACCACTTGTTCTCCTGGAGCGTACGCTGCCTTATCAGTTTTTAGATCAATTTGAACAATTTTAACGGGTTCTTCTTCAGGTATATAGTTAAAATTATCCGAATCATTCTTGTTACAACCCAATACGAAGGTGGCCGTTAAAATGTAAATTATTATTTTGAAATTTAAATGTTTCATTATATTGTATTTTTAAATCTGAATAAACGTATGGTTTTGATACGTAAAATTTGATTGACGTATGAATAATCCTATTGTGGGAGCAGTAAATAAAGGGGGCTATGAATTAGCATAACCCCGTTTTATTGCATTCAAACCTTAATTAAAATTCATTTAAATATTTATTGCTTGATAATCTCCATGACTTCTTGCGCTAAATTTATTGTTATTTTGTAGTTTCCTGCTTCTCCTTCCTTTAACTTCCATTTGTTATCCGGACCGTCACATCCTTGCGTTATAATAAAGCTTGTATTGTTAATTGATTGTGAATTGGTTGGTGGATTTATCCATTCGCCATCACACCAGTCACCTTTAAATTTTGCAATTTTAAATTCTCCGGTCGCATTCCCTGCGCCTAATTCGCCTGTGAAAGTGTAAATGCCATTCTCATAGGTAAAAGGTGTTGGTGTAGCGATATTCCATCCGTTTGGTCCGCCATCGCCTATGATGTAAAGATTTACCTTTTCAATTTTTATCTTGTTATTAAGAATGTCTAAAGTAATTTTATACCTTCCCTGGTTTTCAGCAGTTATCTTCCATTTATTATCAATATCGCAACCTGCGTTTAGTGCCACGCCAGTGGAACTTAAATCTTGTCCACTGACTAAAGGCATATACCATTGTCCGCAAAAATCTCCCAATGAACCTGCAAAAATCTTGAAATCACCGGGTACAAAAACGCCTTCATAAGTAAAAATGAATGGATTGCTGCTTCTTGTAAATTCTTCT
>JAWOHJ010000172.1:0-5883 GCA_046485225.1 Lutibacter sp.
CGAAGAATTGGAAATACGCCTGTAGGTTACGGAAAGGTTCAATCCAATTTAGCTGAAAATGAAGAAATCGTTAACAATCCGAATAAAGTCAATATGATCAATGCCCTAAAAGTTTCGGGGCGGACAAAAAAAGGATTGGGTATCGGATTTTTTAATGCCATTACCGAAAAAACATCTGCAGAAATAAAAAATACCATCACCCAAGAAAAGCGGGAAATTGTTACGGAACCGCTTGCCAATTACAATGTGCTTGTTTTAGACCAGCAATTCAATAAAAACTCCTCGGTAAGTTTTGTTAACACCAATGTTACGCGAAACGGCAGTTTTAGGGATGCCAATGTTTCTGCATTTCTATTTAGCGTTGCTGATAAAGGAAACAGGTTTAAAACTTCTGGAGATCTTAAATTAAGCAACATTCGGGAAAACGGCGAAATCAAATCGGGTTATTCCGGTTATTGGGAACTTGGCAAAATATTTGGTAATTATCAATATGAAGTTGGCCACAAAAGAAGCGATAAAAAATACGATATTAAAGATTTAGGCTATCAGAGTAAAAATAATTATGCCGACTACTGGGCACAAATGTCCTACAGAATATTTGAGCCCACAAAAACTTTTGACGATTATAAGTTTACATTTACCGGCATCCTGAATTATCAAAACAATTCCAACGCGTATGCAGGAAATTATTTTGAATTGGATTTTTTCTTTTTCACCACGAAAAGACTTGCCTTTGGAGGAGAATTAGCGACAAATTTAGGAGATCAATACGATTTTTATGCGCCGCGCGTTGACGGACGATTTTTTAAACAAAAATCAGTTTATGTGATAAACGGCTGGATTTCGTCAGATTACAGAAAAAAATTCGCAATTGATGTCAGAGGTACTTTTGCCAAAAGATATACGCTCACTAATGAATTGGCAGATCTGTCCGTTTCACCGCGCTATCGCTTTTCCGACAAATTTTCAACTATTTACAAGTTGAATTTTTCAAAACTTATCAATGAGAAAGGCTGGGTCACCAATTTAGATAACGGAAACATTATTTTTGGAAACAGGGATGTAAAAACGGTGACCAATACTTTAACGGGCAATTTAAGTTTCAACATAAAATCAACTTTGGCACTTTCATTCAGGCATTATTGGTCTCCGGTACAATACGATTCCAATTTTTTTGAGCTCAACAACGAAGGCACTTTAAATGCCAGTACCTATCAAGGGAACCATAATATTAATTACAACATCTGGAATTTGGATTTAAGCTACTCCTGGGAATTTGCCCCGGGAAGTCAGTTGGTGGTTTTATACAGAAACTCTATTTTTAATGAGGATCAATTGGCCCATTTAAATTTCAAGAAGAACTTGGACAATCTTTTTACAGAACCCCTTAACAACAATCTTTCCGTTAAATTTATTTATTATTTGGATTATAACAATATAAAAGGTTAAAAGTTTTTGGTTTCAAGTTTCAAGTTTCAAGTTAAAAGTTCTGTTAAATTTGGATTAAATCAATCATTTGTAAATCGATTGGGCAAATAAACAGTTAAACGATTTGTCACCCTGAGCGCAGTCGAAGGGAAACAAATAAACAGTTAAACAATTTTAAAACAAAAAGCTTACTTTTACCGCATGATAGAAGCGAAAAATATTCATAAATTTTACGGGGAACTGGAGGTTTTAAAAGGCGTTGATTTATCCATAAAAAAGGGAGAAATTGTGGCGATTGTTGGTCCGTCGGGTGCCGGTAAAACAACGTTGCTGCAAATTCTCGGTACTTTGGATTATCCAAGTAAAGGCAAGGATTCCAAACTTTCCATCAGCACCAAAAACATCCTGGAACTGAAAGACCATGAACTTTCCAGGTTCAGAAATAAGCATATTGGTTTTATTTTTCAGTTTCATCAGTTGCTTCCCGAATTTACGGCACTTGAAAATGTTTGCATTCCCGCTTTTATTGGGAATACGTCTAAAAAGGATGCGGAAGCCAAAGCTAAGGAATTGCTCAATTTTTTGGGACTTTCCAACAGGATGAACCACAAACCAAACGAATTGTCGGGCGGCGAGCAGCAACGCGTTGCCGTAGCCAGGGCCTTAATCAACAATCCCGATGTTATTTTTGCCGATGAGCCCAGCGGAAATCTGGATTCTTCTGCTGCCAAAAATTTGCACGAATTATTTTTTACGCTGCGCGATAAATTCAACCAAACTTTTGTGATTGTCACACACAATCAGGAATTGGCGGAGATGGCCGACCGGAAATTGGAAATGATTGACGGCAGAATAAGCAATAAACCTTTATAAAATGACAGGAATTATTAGTGCTATGCAGGAAGAAATTCAGGCATTACTGCACGAACTTCAGCAAGTAACGACTACCGAAAAAGGGATGCGAACCTATTATTCAGGGACGTTGTTCGGCAAAAAAGTGGTGCTTGTTTTTTCCCGTTGGGGAAAAGTTGCTTCTGCTGCCACTACCACACAGCTGATCAACGATTTTGATGTGAAAGAAATCATTTTTACGGGCGTGGCCGGCGCCATTCATCAAGATTTAAATATTGGCGACATTGTTATTGGCAAAAATTTGTACCAGCACGATTTAAATGCGTTTCCTTTTTACGAAAAATTTGAAATTCCCATTTTAAGAAAAAAGTTTTTGGAAACCAATGATTCCGAAAAATTACTGGAAGCTACCCATCAATTTTTAGACACTTACCATAATTTTATTGAAATTGAAGATTCCCAACTTTTTGATATTCAAAGGCCAAAAGTGGTTCATGGCGATATTGCCAGCGGCGATCAGTTTATTTCAAGCCTCAAAAAAATTAAAAAACTGAACAAAAAGCTTCCGACAGCCATTTGTGTTGAAATGGAAGGTGCTGCGGTGGCGCAAGTGTGTTTTGAATACGAAGTGCCGTTTTCCATCATACGTGTTATTTCCGACAAGGCAAATGACAATGCGACCATAGATTTTCCGAAATTTGCAAATTCCATTGCGAGCAAATACGCCTTAGGAATTTTAAAAAACTATTTCTCATAAATTTCGGCTATTTTTATATCTTTGATAAATCCTTTTGAACAATGCAATTTAAGCATCCGGAAATCCTTTACGCTCTTTTGCTTCTTATCATTCCGATAATTGTTCATTTATTTCAACTGCAGCGCTTCGTTAAAGTGCCATTTACCAATGTCGCTTTTCTAAAAAATATTGAAAGACAAACCAGAAAAAGTTCGCAAATTAAAAAATGGCTCGTTTTAATCAGCCGACTATTGGCTTTAAGTTGTATTATTTTAGCCTTTTCCCAGCCTTATTTTTCCAAATCATCAACGCAGCAACAAGTGAATGTCACCATTTATTTAGACAATTCTTACAGCATGCAGGCAAAGGGTGAAAAAGGGGAATTGCTGAAAAGCGCAGCCCAAAAAATTATTGAAAACAACAACCTTCAAAACGGCATTTTTACCTTGATCACCAACGAGGATAATTTGCAGCATTTAGATGCCAATGGTTTAAAAAATGAATTGATCAACCTTCAATATTCACCAAATAAGCTTGATTTAAATACCGTTTTACTGAAAGCTAAAAGCAATTTTAAGGATGAAATAAACACCTTAAATAAGATTGTATTACTGTCTGATTTTCAAAATATTAATATTGAAAATAAAATTGATTTTACAATTGTAAACGCAGCTGTTTCACTGCTTAAGCTGTCCCCGAAAGAAGTGCCAAACATTTATTTGGACAGCGTGTCAATTGAACAAAAATCTGCAACAGAAATAACCCTGAATGTCCTGGTAAAAAGCAATCAGATGATCACTGAAACGATTCCCGTATCCCTGTTTCAAGACGAAACCCTCATAGGAAAAACTACAGCCAAATTCGCAAATACCAATCGGCAAACGGTTGAATTTACGCTCACAAATTCCGCCAATTTCAATGGAAAAATTTCCTTGGTTGATGACGGAATGGAATTCGACAACGATTTTTATTTTTCAATTTCGGCACTTGAAAAAATGAATGTGTTAAGCATCGGAAATCCGGCTGAATTTTTACCAAAAATTTATACTGAAAAAGAATTCAATTTTACCGCTTCCTCACTGTCCCAATTAAATTACAATACGATTCAACATCAGGATTTGATCATTTTGAATGAATTGGATGATGTTCCTGCCGAATTGCAGCGCAGTTTAAGTGAGTATATGGCAAACGGCGGAAATTTGGTGCTGATTCCTTCACAAAACACAAATTTAACTTCCTATAACCGATTTTTGAATGCACTTCAGGCCGGAAAAATAAGCGCTAAAATTGAAAATGAACATCAAATTACTGCCATCAATTACGGTCATCCCTCAATTGATGATGTTTTTGAAAAGAAAGTGACCAATTTTCAATATCCAAAAACCGCCCTGCATTACCAAAACAATTCCGGAAACAGTTCCGCGATTCTCAAATTCGACAATAACAGTGCATTTATTTCTTCCACAAAAAACAAAAACGGTACTTTTTATTGGATTGCATCGCCTTTAAACAAAAACAGTTCCGATTTTACGCAATCGCCTTTGGTGGTGCCCATTTTTTATAACTTTGCTAAAACAACAGTAAAAACAACACAACTTTATTACACCATTGCGCCGGAAAACAGTATTGAAATTAAAGCTTCCATCGGAAAAGATGAAGTGCTAAAGGTTTCAAACGAAACCAATGCTTTTATTCCGCTTCAAAAAGTTGCTCCAAACAACGTTAATCTTACCTTAGCCAATGTTGCTTTACAAAGCGGATTTTACAAAGTGTCCAGCAAAAATGAAGTCCTGAAAACCATCGCCTTAAATTACAGTCGGGAAGAGAGTGACGCCAATTACGCCGATCTAAAAACCTTGGCCGGCAATGCTGAAAATGTGACCGTTTCCACATCCATCGATGATCTTTTTGATCAAATTGAAAATCAACATAAAATCAATTGGCTTTTTAAATGGTTTTTAGCATTTTCTGTGCTATTTTTGTCCATTGAAATGCTGTTATTAAAATATTTCAAAATATGAATTTACTGCTAAAGTCTGCAACCATCATCGACAATTCAAGTCCGTTTCACCTTCAAATTAAAGATATTCTTATTGAAAACGGCACCATCACAAAAATTGGCAACAACCTCAAAAATCCAAAAAATTATAAAGAAATTACCTTTGACAACCTGCATATTTCACAAGGCTGGTTCGATTCGAGCGTATGTTTTGGAGAACCGGGATTTGAGGATCGGGAAACGATTGAAAACGGATTAAAAACAGCTTCCAAAAGTGGTTTTACAGCAGTTGCCGTAAATCCAAATACTTTTCCTGCAACAGACAATAAATCAGCCGTTCAGTTCTTAAAAAATAAAGCCGCAAATTCAGCCACTGCCCTTTTTCCGATAGGAAATCTGACAAAAAGCGGTAAAAGTGACGACATTGCGGAATTGTATGATATGCAAAACGCCGGAGCCATTGCTTTTGGAGATTACAACAAAGCCGTTTCGAATGCCAATCTGCTAAAAATCGGTTTGCAGTACGCGCAAAATTTTGACGCACTCATCATGAGTTTTCCGCAGAACGATTCCATTGCAGGCATCGGATTGGCCAATGAAGAAATCAACAGCACAAAACTGGGGTTGAAAGGAATTCCGGCGTTGGCTGAAGAATTGCAGATTGTACGCGATTTGTTTTTGCTGGAATATACCGGCGGCAAATTGCACATTCCCACAATTTCCACCGCAAAATCCGTAGAACTTATTAAAGAAGCCAAAAAGAAAAAACTAAATGTCACCTGCAGTGTTGCGGCGCATCATCGGTCAAAACCAAATGATGCGCGGCAACACTGCAGGTGACATTTAGTTTTTTCTTTTTGGCTTCTTT
>JAWOHJ010000160.1:0-2908 GCA_046485225.1 Lutibacter sp.
TCATGTGATACAGAGAAAAGTTGGTATCGAGAGGTCTGTGAATGAATACAAGAAGACCAAACTGGACAAATCAATACAAAGACAACTGTGATGAGGCATACGGCAATATGATGTTCACCATAGGCTCAATGGCAACCACCATTCCTTCCACAAATTTTTTGCCTTTTCCCCTGTAACCATAATTTGGCATTTCAGGATCCTCATGCATTTCTTTTCCCAATCCGTGTCCAACCAATTCCCTAACAATTCCGTATCCGTGTTTTTCACAATAATGTTGAATTGCATAACCCACATCTCCAACCCTATTTCCTGCTTTAAACTCCCGAATTCCCATATACAAGCTTTCTTTGGTGATTTTCAGCAATTTTTTAGTTTCCTCATCCACTTCTCCAACTTCAAAAGTATAGGCGTGGTCACCATAAAATCCGTTTTTTAAGGCACCGCAATCAATGGAAATAATATCGCCTTCCAGCAAAGGTTTATCGTTTGGAATGCCATGAACAATTTGCGCGTTCGGACTCATACACAAGGTGTTGGGGAAGCCATACATTCCCAAAAAGCCAGGAATTGCCCCTTGGTCTCTTATAAACTCTTCTGCCAATTTATCTAAATATAACGTGGTAACACCTGGTTTAACTTCCTTCGCCAAAATCCCCAAAGTTTTTGAGACTATCAGGGCGCTTTCACGCATCAGTTCAATTTCAGCTCTCGTTTTAATTTTTATCATTCTATCATAAAATTTATGGTGCAAAGGTACTTCAAAAAAATAATTTTAAAGCTTGGTTTTTCTGAAAATACCCTGCATCAAAAAATAGTCTAAAAAGTGATTTAAAACAGTTTTTTTAGCTGAAATCAATTGTACATTTGGCGAAAATTATTCGACTTATGTTTATGTATAAAGCCGTTAGCGCAGCAGAAGCTGTAAAAGTTATAAAATCACACGACCGGGTATATATTCAAGCGGCAGCCGCGGCGCCACAAGAATTGATAAATGCCATGTCTGCGCGTCACGAAGAACTTCGTGGCGTAGAAGTTTGCCACTTACACACCGAAGGCGACGCTCCTTATGCCGACCCAAAATACAAAGACAGTTTTCACGTTAATTCGCTTTTTATCGGCGCAAACGTGCGTCATACCCTTAAAGCCGGAAACGGTTCTTACACACCGGTATTTTTAAGCGAGGTTCCAAATCTATTCAAGAGAAATATTCTTCCTGTTGATGTAGCCCTGATTCAGGTTTCTCCGCCCGATAAGCATGGTTATTGTTCTCTTGGAGTTTCTTTGGAAGCAATTTTAGCGGTTATTGACAATGCAAAACACGTTATTGCGCAAATAAACGAGCAGATGCCAAGGGTTCATGGCGAAGGCATTATTCATATTTCCGAACTGGATACGTTTGTTGAAGTGAATTTGCCAATTCATGAGCATTCTTTGGCAGAACCAACACCCATTGAAGATAAAATAGGCTGTTTTATTGCTGAATTGATTGAGGACAGAAGCACCTTGCAAATGGGTATTGGAAGCATTCCAAATGCGGTTTTACACAAATTGGGCAATCATAAGGATTTAGGCTTACACACCGAAATGTTTTCTGATGGCGTTATTGATTTGATTTTAAAAGATGTGATTAACGGAAATTATAAAGGCGTAAATGCAGGCAGGGCGATGGCCACATTTTTAATGGGATCCAAACGCTTGTACGATTATGTGGATGACAACCCGTTTGTTGAACTGCGGTCATGTAATTATGTGAATGATGTTTCCGTGATCAGACAAAATCCTAAAATGGTTTCCATTAACTCAGCAATCCAGGTTGACTTAACCGGACAAGTTTGCGCAGATTCTATTGGAGGAAGATTGTATTCGGGCGTTGGCGGACAGATGGATTTTATTAGAGGCGCAAGTTTAAGTGATGGCGGAAAAGCAATTATTGCCATCCCTTCGATGACAGAAAATGGAATCAGCAGAATTGTACCATTTTTGAATAAAGGTGCCGGAGTGGTAACTACCAGAGCGCATGTTCAATACATTGTTACCGAATATGGCGTTGCCAATTTATATGGAAAAACCATTAAACAACGTGTAAAAGAACTGATAAAAATATCACATCCAGATCACAGAGAAGTCATTGAAAAAGAGTTTTTTGAAACTACCGGGATGTAAAAAAATAACCCAAAGATGAAAAAAGCCGGGATTTCAATGATTGAAATTCCGGCTTTTATTTTGTTTTTGTATAATGTGTGTTAAAAATCGAAATACCAATTAAACACATCGGTTTTTAATCCGAAGGAAATCCAGGTGGAATTTGATGCTGAAAATCCTTTGGCAGGAGCTGCAGGTTCAAATTTTCTATAGGTTAAACCTCCAAATAATTTTAAATTGGTGGCAGGATTTACCAAGTAACCCAATTGCAAATCACCTATAAAAACATTGGCTATATTTCCCTGTCCAATTTTATTTCCATAATCTGATCCTCGGTCATCATTGTCGGCATAAACATCACCTCCGTAACTTTTAGTATCTGTTCCGTCAGCAAAATCAAACCCTTTTTTTCCAATAACAACTTTTGTGTTAGCAAACCAACGGTTTTTAGTGTAATTCAAAATCCCAACGGCTTCTCTAAAATTAGCGCCCCATAAATGCGCCAAAGGTTGGTTGTTATGTCCAAAATTAAGATTTAACTCATCATGAGAATACGTGTAAGGTCGTACAGCATTAAATTCGGCCTGTAAGAATAAATTTTCAACATTAAAAGCGTTGTAATATTTTGCAACAAACTGCACTGCAAATTTATTGGCCCACGAACCCTTGGTGCTTGTCATTTCACCCACTCGAAAATCGTCTAACAGCAATTGGGAATAAAGCGTAATCGCTTTCAATTTATATTTTAAACTAAGTCCAAGCGTCG
>JAWOHJ010000248.1:0-5248 GCA_046485225.1 Lutibacter sp.
CCGTCGCCACGATCATAACATTCCCTGCTTTGGGTTTGCCAGCTGCCGTTGTTTGTTTGAAACTCAAAATCTACTTTATCAAGTTTGTAATGCGCGTTTGACAGATTTTTAATGCCAATGATTTTTATTTTCGGATTGCTCATTTATTAATTTTTTATCATAGCAATGTGCGGAATATCATCTTCTAGATAGCCTTCGCCCACTTGAAAAAATCCGTGGGATTCGTAAAACTTTTTTAGATACAATTGTGCCGATATTTTTATGGAAGTTTCCTTGAAATGTTTTTCAACGGCTTCTACAGAATGTTGAAATATGATGTGCCCATAACCAAATTTACGCTCGTTAGCAGCAACCACTACGCGGCCAATGCTTGCTTTTTCAAAATAATCTCCCGGTTTAAAAATGCGGCAATAAGCCACAATTTTATCGTTTTTGAAGCCAATGACATGCAGCGCTTTCTCATCTTTTCCGTCGATATCCTGATACACACAATTTTGTTCCACCACAAAAACTTCTGCACGCAATTGCAAAATATCATAGAGTTCTTTGGCGGACAATTCAGTAAATGATTTTGTTAAAATTTTGAGCATTTTAATCTTGAATTATAATTTCTTTAAGGTCGTTTCTTCTAAATTCGGGCTGTAAATTACAGTGTTGAATATGAAATTTTTCCATCAGTAATTTTTCAACTTCCTCGCAAACCAGATCAAATTCCGATAACTTTATATCTTCGTTAAATTCTAAATGTGCTTCAAAATGTGATTCGTGATCATTCAATTGCCAAATATGGATATGGTGGATGTTTTTTACCCCAGACACTTTTTGAACTACTTCAACAACCTCTTTTATTTTGATGTGTGAAGGTGCAAAAAGCATCAATATTTTTAAAGAATCAACCAAAATACGCCAGCTCATAAAAATTAAATAAACCGAAATTATTAACGTTAACAAGGCGTCAATCCAATAAATCTGATAATATTTCATCAGCAAACCTCCGATTAAAACTGCTACTGAAGTCAGCATATCGGACAATAAATGGAGATAAGCGCTTTTCATATTGATGTTACGTTTTGCGTCATTTTTTAGCAACAGAACACTCAGGCCGTTTGCGGCGATTCCTAAAATTGCCAGCCAAATCACCAAATCACTTTGTATTTCATGAACATCCGAAAATCGCTTTATTGCTTCAAATCCCAAAAAAATACCAATCACAATTAAGGATACAGCATTAAAAAAAGCAGCAATTATTTCAGCTCTTTTATAGCCAAAAGTATATTCGAGGGTTTGCAATTTTTTGCGCGTAAGCAAATTGGCCGCGTAACTGATGATTAAAGAAACAACATCTGAAAAGTTGTGGACCGCATCAGAAATCAACGCTAAACTTCCTGAAACAATACCGCCAATAATTTGTGCAATCGTAATTACAATATTTAAAATGATGGAGAACAGTAAATTTTTTCCTGTTAACGTTGGGTGGTCGTGGTTATGGTTTTGGGCCATTTTTGATTTACGATTTAATATCTTTCAAACTATTTTAACTTCCGACTTCCGACTTCGGTCTTCTGTCTTCTGACTTTTAGTTAACAAGGTATTTTGTCAATTCTGGTTTGGTGTCGTCCGCCTTCAAATTCTGTTTTTAAAAAAATATCCACAAAATCCAAAGCTTGCTGTACGGTAACAAAACGTGCCGGAATACTCAATACATTGGCGTTGTTATGGGCGCGGGCAAGTGCCACCAATTCATTATTCCAACAAAGTGCAGCCCTTATTCCCTGGTGTTTATTGGCTGCCATTTGTGCACCGTTTCCGCTGCCGCAAATGGTAATTCCAAAATCAGCGTCACCGCTTTCCACCGCATTTGCAACAGGATGAATGGTGTCAGGATAATCCATACTTTCATCGGTGTCAGTTCCAAAGTTTAGCACTTTGTGCCCTTTTTTTTCAAGCAGCTTTATAATTTCAAATTTATGCTGGGTTCCTGCGTGATCGTTTCCTATTGCGATAGTCATAAGTGAATTTTTAATACATTATAGGTTACAAAAGTACAAATTCATAGTTATTAACCTTGAAAAATAAAATTGTTAATAGCATTTTATAATTTATTGATTTACAACTGCTTTATCAAAAAATAGAATTGTGAATAACTTGATGTTTAATAATGAAAACTATATTTTGAAATATGAAGTGAATATTGTAGTGCCAAAATTGATAATTACTGTGCAACTATTTTTATCTTTTTTTAAATTTAGTTTTGAACAATTTTTTAGGCCATTATGAACATTTTGAAATGAAATACTTATTAAAAAAACGTAAAATTTTACTGTTTTAAAGATTGTTTATAACCTATTTAATTTAATTGATTTTTAATGAATTAAATTATGATAAACTGTTTATATCTTTTAATAAGTGAACCTAAAAAATTAAAATTCATAAATTTATTGCACTTATCAACACACTATAACCAACACCAATAGTTTTTAAAATTTTTAAAAAATCTTTTTATTATAATATTAGATGTTGATAACATTAAATCTTAAAACTTTGGAACAATAAAATTAAAAGTGCCTGGCAGTATTTCAGCTTCAAAACTTCCTGAACCTACCAATTCCCCATCGGCCTGAATATAGGTTATTTGCGTATCCAAATCTGTTACTTTTAATTTAGAAGTCTTATAATTTTTAACCAATTTATGATTGGTGATGTTGCCATTGAACAATCCTCCAATATTTCCTAAAATCGTTATTAAATTTATTTTATTGATGTGGGAAATGTCAAAAAGTCCGTCGGTTGGATTTGTATTTTGCGTCAGTTGCATTCCGCCGCCAGAATATTTACAGATACCTATTAAAAGCATCAATGTTTTTTCTTTAATTTCGGTATCATTAAATTTAATTTCTAAGTTACTTTTTTTATATGTAGCAATGCTTAGTAAAGCGCCTGTTAAATAAGCCAGAAATCCTAAATATTTAAATTTATGTACCTTATTTACCACATAACCGTCGAAACCAATACCTGCTAAATTATTAAAGTAAACGGTTGAATTGTTTTCATTAATTGATAATTTTCCAATATCCTGTTTTATGGTAAATTCCGCTTTAAGCGTTTGAATGGCTTTTTTATAGTCATTGGAAATCTTATAGGTTTTTACCCAATCATTTGCTGTTCCAACCGGTATAATTCCAAGTTTTATTGCAGATAAATTTAGCGGATTTAAACTTAAAATTCCATTTACAATGGTATGTAAAGTCCCGTCACCGCCAACACAAATAAATTTTGTGATTCCTTGTTCCATTGCATTTTTAAGCAATGTTACCGAATGTTTTTTATGTTCAGTGAAAGCAAAATCAAAGTCGAATTGCTGCTTTTTTAATTCATTATAAATAGGATTCCATTGCTTTTTAGCTGCCCCATTGCCTGATGTTGGATTTATAATAACAAACCATTTGGCGCTCATAATAATCGACTAATTTTAAGTTTGAAAAATACAAATTGTTGTTAATATAACCTTACAATATTCAGTTTAGGCTAAAAAATCGTACTTTTGAACCAAATAAAAGTGAATTAAACCCATGTCGAAAAGAAAAGAATTCCACAAAAAGAGAGGAAACGAGGTTAAAGATCTAACCCAAAAAATATCAAAAATATTAAATCAGGCTCCCAACCAAAGTTTCAATTACCGTCAAATTTGCGCAAAATTACAAATCACTGATGCTATTGGAAAAAGTCAGATTATTAAAAATTTAGAAGAATTAAAAGCACAAAAAAGCATTGAGGAAACCGAGCCGGGAAAATATAAAATAGCAGCACTTTCCAGATATTACACAGGTACTATTGATGCCACTTCAAATGGGAATGGCTATTTTATTTCTGATGAGTTTGATCATGATATTTATATTCCTGGCCGAAATTTAAACCGGGCATTACATAAAGATACCGTTAAAATTTATTTATACAATCGCAAAAAAAACAGCAGGGAAGAAGGTGATGTTGTTGAAATTATCAAACGCGCAAAAACCGAATTTGTGGGCGTTTTGCAGCTGAGCAATAATTTTGGATTTGTAGTTCCTGATGATTCAAAAATGTATTCCGATATTTTTGTTCCAAAAAACAAACTTAAAAATGCCGAACACGGCGAAAAAGTACTGGTAAAATTGGTGGATTGGCCAGAAAATTCAAAGAATCCTTTTGGGGAAATTTTGGATGTTTTAGGAAAACCTGGTGATCATGATACAGAAATTCATTCCATACTTTTAGAGTATGGTTTGCCATATAAGTTTGATGAAAAAGTTGAGAATGAAGCCGCAAAATTGCCTTTTGAAATTACAAAAGAAGAAATTGCCAAACGTCGAGATATGCGTAAGGACTTAACTTTTACCATCGATCCAAAAGATGCAAAAGATTTTGACGATGCATTGTCGTTCGAAATTATGGAAAACGGAAATTTTGAAATAGGAATCCACATTGCTGATGTTTCACATTATTTGCATGAAAATACTTTTTTGGATGATGAGGCCTACAACAGGGCAACTTCGGTTTATTTGGTAGATCGCGTTGTACCTATGCTTCCGGAAGTATTGTCGAATGGCGTTTGTTCCTTGCGTCCTAATGAAGAAAAACTGACTTTTTCAGCCGTTTTTGAAATTAACAGCAAAGCGCATGTCATCAATGAATGGTTTGGAAGAACCGTCTCTTATTCCGATCAACGTTTTGCTTATGAAGAAGCACAGGAAATAATTGAATCGAAAGAAGGAACAATTTCAGAAGGAATTTCAATTACTGGAGCATCATATACCGTTACTCCGGAAATTGTTGCTGCAGTATTAAAAATGGATGAACTGGCTAAAATTCTTCGGAAAAAAAGATTGCAGCAAGGCGCCATTACCTTTGACCGAGCGGAAGTAAAATTCATTTTGGATGAAAACTCTGAACCTACCGGGGTTTATTTCAAAGAAGCTAAAGAAGCAAATAAATTAATTGAAGAATTTATGTTGTTGGCCAACCGGAAAGTTGCCGAATTTGTAGGCAGAAAAAGTGGCGTTCCAACAAAAAACACTTTCATTTACAGGGTTCATGACGAACCAAATGTTGATAAACTAGCTGCGCTTCAAACCATTGTCAGCAAGTTTGGTTATACCAACAAAATTGATATGACCAGCAAAGAATCCACAGCGGCTTCCTTAAACAAATTATTGAGCGATGTGAGCGGAAAAGGCGAGGCAAATATGATTGAAACTTTGGCTGTAAGAAC
>JAWOHJ010000272.1:0-3029 GCA_046485225.1 Lutibacter sp.
TTAGTCATGCAGTTATTATAACATCTGGAGATGGTTCAAGCTCAAGCTCATATACCGTTTATTATTATACAGAGCGCTGCTCGGCAAGTGAAATCCATGAGCCAGGCGGAGGTGGTGGATGCAAAAGTCAAAATTGTGGCCCAACGGAACCAGAATCCATTCCTACTATCCCCACCGAAGGAGATCCAGACTGGGATTTTGGAGCAGGAGGTGGAGGCTCATCCCAAACAGCGGAAGTAGTTGTTAAAATTGATATAGACTCGGATTTAAAACAGGATTATCCATGTATTGCAGAGGTTATTACAATTGCTTACCAACTCTGCTCCGAATTAAATATAGATTTCCTCGAATATTTTGAATCAAGTAATGATTTTCATGTTATTTATAGCTCCCAACCTATGGATGGATTGGAATCGGCAAAAGCTGTAAACGCTTTGGGATGTAGCCTGCCTTGTACAACCAATATAGTTTTTAATGAAAATTATTTTGGTACAATGTCCAACTTAAGTATAGCCGCCAATACTATACATGAAAACACACATGCGATGCTTTTTTATCTATGGAAATCCGGTGAAATGGGTTATTCTTTATTGAATCCAACATATCAAGAACTGGCTGAAGCCTATAGCAATGTTTTAGCCTCGGGAGATTCCAGAAATGATGGTACCGGACAAACATTAATGGATTTACAGCATGAGTACATGGTAAAGTTCACTGATAGGTTGGCATCTACCCTATTAAATTATGCCAATTCCCAAAACATCAACATTGACATGGATTATAGTAGGAAAATGATTTGGGGAGGTACTTTTACAACCCTCGCAAGTTATGTGGAAAAATTCACCTTAAATGAAAGATATGAAATAAATGCAATAGTCAATTCAGAATTAAATAATCAAAGTTACACCTACAATTTATCAAATGGAAGCCAACAAACAACAAGCCCCAAGGGCGAAGTCGTTACAAACGATAGCTGTGATTAATTCATTTTTGGAATTAAAAGAAAACATAGTACTAACAAAACAAATTAAGATAATTACACAAAAAGTAAAAACAATAAAACTCATGTTTTTAGTATTAGGTTCAATTTTCTTAATTAATAGTTGCGGAAAAACCTCAACCGATCAAGAAATTATAAAACATAAAAATAACTCTGAACAATTAATTGGTCAATGGTTATCAAAATTTTCGGAAAATTCTTCAATTAAATGTGTGATGCAAAATGCGCCAATCGATAGCCTGCCTAATGAAATAAAAAATACTATTATGCAGAAACTTGAAATTAAGGCGGAAAAACATCTTAATAAACAACTAAAATTATCACATCATTTTAAATTGACGGATAGTTTAATAGGAGATTTAAATCTTATAACACTGAGTAAGCAAAGAGAGCTTAAAGAACAAAGAGCTAATGGAGAACCATTTTGGATATGGTATGACGCAAATTGTGAAGGAGAATGGCTGAACATAAGCCGCCCTATTTTTAATGAAGATTATACATTGGCTTATTTCGAAGTTTCGACAAGTTGTGTAAATTATCTATGTGGGCATGGTGGCAAATCAATATATAAATATGAAAATGGTAAATGGATCGCAATTGAGAATTTTGACACTTTCATAAGTTGACCACTCCAAGTAAATTCATTTCTTCAAAGAATTTAAAAATTAGAAATTAGCTTGGATTTAGAGCAACTTTTGGAAAAAAAGCATGTTAAATCATTCTATGAAAATATTATTCTTAATTCTGGCACTAAACCTTTATTCCTGTAGGACTGACAATCAATACCAACAATCTGAAGAGATGTATGCGGTCACAAAAGCAGTTCTGGATGAATTTGAAGGTTTTGATTTTATTTTATGTTCTACACCTTTAAGCTATAGCAGTAACAATATTGTTACGAATTCAATACCTCTAAAAGAAGCATTAGATATTGATTTAATTAAAAAGTTTCAGGAATTCTCTCCACCAGGTGATGATATATTAATTGATGAATTGATTAACGTTGAAGAATTAGAATATATGAAAAACCAGATTAAGGTAGACTCAGTATGGAATGTAGAAACACTTCATTTTAAAGTTGGAAACTGTGTAAATAATTCGGCTTTTAACCAATTAAAATTGTCAAAACCTTTGTTTAATGAAGAAAACAATCTGAGTTTGGTGTTCCTTGCAAAAAGCACAATTACAGAATATTCAGTATCCTTATTTCTGCTCAAAAAAGAAAAGGACAACTGGCAAAAAGTATGGTCACTTAATATGTAAAACGCAACTTCAAAAACTAGTGTTTTGCTTGTGCCCCTTTTAGATTCATACAGTTCACTAAGTTTCTTTCCAAAAGAGTAAGCCCTCACAGGTTTTAAAAACCTGTGAGGGCTTATTTATTTAGATTAATTCTCCCTTCAAAGGCAAGGGGGCTTTCAGCGGCTCCAAAACTTTTAGCGCCCTATCCACAGAAGTGATCTTTTCAAACGTGAGCAACAACCGCAAACCGGAACGGGTTTTCTTTTCTTTCATCGTGCAGGAATTCCGGTGAGTTTGCACGTATTCCAACACCCTCGTAAATGCCTGGGTTTGGTAGAAACTTGATTGCTGATCGGCAATAAAATAGCCTATCAATTTCCCTTGTTTCATCACCACTTTTTCCAGACCAATTTTGGACGCGATCCATTTTATTCGTACACTGTTCAGCAAATCTACCGCCTGGGTTGGAAGTTCTCCAAACCTGTCAACAAGCTGCGCTTCATATTTCAGGAGCTCTTCTTCAGTTTTTACGCTGTTTAACTGAGTGTAAAGATTTAATCGTTCAGAAATATTATTGATGTAATCATCGGGAAATAAAAGCTCGAAATCGGCATCGATTTGGGTATCCTTTACAAAGGTTTTGTCCTCTATATCTTCATCTTTGTGATACAAATCTTTAAACTCGTTTTCTTTGAGTTCCTCGATGGCCTCATTCAAAATTTTCTGATAGGTATCAAAACCTATTTCATTGATGAATCCGCTTTGCTCGCCGCCAAGCAAATCTCCC